>CBDULO010000042.1:0-6403 GCA_965368095.1 uncultured bacterium
GGCATACGAGATAGCGTAGCGTCTCGTGGGCTCGGAGATGTGTATAAAGAGACAGGCTGAAATGCAACCGGCCCCGTCGCCGACATCAAAACAACCAGGCCGAAAACAACCAGGCCGAAAACAAGCCCCAAAATCCAAGGATCGAGTTTAAGCAAACGATCTTTCGCGGACAGATTCCCCATGGATTGATTATACCTTATCGATCAATGCAAGTACGGCTCCAATTCCGGCCAAAATAAAAGAAATCATCCAAAACCTCATGACAATTCTCGGCTCTCCCCAGCCAATCGCCTCTAAATGATGATGAATGGGCGAACTTTTAAAAATCTTTTTGCCGCCGCGCAATTTTTTGCTCGCGACCTGCAGGATGACCGACAAGCTTTCCACGACAAACGGAAGGCCGATCAAAATCAATAGAAACGGCTGATTTGTCATCAGCGCCACCACGCCCAAGACCGTTCCCAATGACATCGCCCCCGTATCGCCCATAAAGACGTCTGCCGGGTTCACATTGAACCACAGGAAGCCGATAAGCGCCCCTATAATCGCCGCACAAAGCGTTGCGAGATCAAAGCGGCCTTGCGACCATGCAATGATCGCAAAAGCCATGAAGGACGAAAGAAGCGTTCCCCCTGCCAACCCGTCCAAGCCGTCTGTGACATTTACGCTATGTGAAGTCGACACAATCACGAGAATAAAAAATAAGGGATATAAGAGCCCGATATCATATGTCCCGATAAACGGGAGATGTACCACGCTCCAATCTAATTTCGTATAAAACCACCATGCGCCAATAACAGCAATCAGCCCATAAGAAAATATTCGGTGCCGTTCGCGAAGCCCTCCGCCCTTAGAGCCAATCCCGCGAATATTCAAATAGTCATCCAGCAATCCCACGAGAGCTGCGGCCATCATGAGTCCAAGCGGAAGCCAAGTTTCACCTCGATCCAAAAACGACCAGCCCGACCAAGGTTCGCCAAAGAAAAAACTCATCGCCTGTAACCCAAAAACAATCACGAGTACGGTTCCCCAAATCGCTATCCCGCCCATGGTTGGCGTTCCTTTTTTCGCGGCATGCATACTCGCCATAATCGGCGCCGTGTCAGAACTGCGAATCGACTTGCCCATTTTGGCTTTTCGGAGAATCCGAATCAGCCCCGGCATGGCAAGCACCGAAAATACAAACGCGACGCTTGAAACGCCGAGTAATCTAGCAACAATAAATGTAGATTCAATCATAGGTTTACAAAGGTAAGATAAAACAAAGCCACCGAGAAGGGCAAGCTCCACGCAAAGGCGAGCAAGATCAAGCTGAGTGAAAAATAGGAGTCCGTCCGATACATCCCATAAGCGAGCGCGATATCAAGCAGGGTAATACCAATCCAAACGATTGGGGGAAAAAACAACCATTGCCAATTCCGTACATCATCTATCCCCAGATACAAATTATAGTGCATGACAAAAAATTCATGAGATTTTGCTGCCGGAATCGTATTCCAAAAATAAAAAATGCACATGCCGAGCATGAGACCGCCCGTCAAAATCGACATCCATCGAATCCACGGATTATCCCATGCAAGTTTCGCGGAAAATAACCAAGCGTCAAATTTGAACAGCCGTTTCGTCGAAAATAAAAATAAACGTGCTTATGCGAGAAGGCTGAAAGATTTCGCTCAAACAACATGCCGCTTCTCGCTAATCAACTTGAATCACCTCTTTAATTTCAGGAATCATCTGCATCAAGCTATCTTCAATTCCCGCGCGAAATGTCATCTCCGACATCGGACATCCAACGCATGCGCCCTCGAGCCGAAGGCTGATTTTTCCCGTATCTACATTCAAATCTACAACTTCAACACCGCCGCCATGCATCGCAATCCCTTCTCGCAATACATCGAGGACTTTTTCTATCTCAATACGCAGTTCTTTTTCGCTTCGCATAGGCCAAAATTACCCTATATTTCTTACCTTGACAAATGAACCGCTGGACTCTATACTGCCGACCATTAATCATCATATTCTATGGCACATAAGAAAGCGGGAGGTAGTACACAAAACGGCCGAGATTCCCAAGGCCAACGCCTAGGCGTAAAGAAATATGCGGGTGAATTCGCCCGAAATGGCAATATTATTGTCAGACAGCGCGGCACAAAAATCCGCCCTGGTTTGAATGTGATGAAAGGAAAGGATGACACATTGTTTGCCGTAAAAGACGGGATCGTGCAATTTACGGATAAAAGAACACGGCGCTTCACCGGAGCGTTCAAGATGACAAAGTTCGTGAACGTCCTTCCCATCGAGAGCAAATAAAAATACCGCCGATAAGGCGGTTTTTTTATTTCCCTACCCCAGCCTTCAATAGCCCCACAAATAACGGATGTGGCCGGAATGGCCGCGACTGATACTCTGGATGAAATTGCGAACCCATGAAAAACGGGTGATCGGCAAGTTCGATCATTTCTACAAGCGTACGATCCGGCGACATGCCGCAAAGCCGCATCCCTGCTTTTTCAAAATCATCATAATATTTCGGATTCCCCTCATAACGATGCCGATGACGCTCCATAATTTTATTTGTGCCATATAAAACCTCCGCCTTACTCCCCTTCACGATCTCACATGGAAAATGGCCCAGCCGCATGGTCCCACCATAATCCTTATTCTTCATACGTTCACCCTGCTCATTCATAAGTGAAATCACCGGATGCTCAGCTTCTTTTTCAATTTCCGTTGTATGCGCCCCATATAAGTTCAAAACATTTCTCGCATATTCAACCATGGCTAATTGCATCCCAAGACAAAGACCGAGAAACGGAACCCTATTCTCTCGCGCGAATGTAATGGCATTAATCTTCCCTTCAATCCCGCGCGATCCAAATCCGCCCGGCACGATCAACGCCTGGATATTGTGCGCACGTAATGACTCATCACTTTTTTCCAATGCCTCGGCATCCAGCCAAATGATTTCCGGCTTCAAACCCAAGTGCCACGCGGCATGCCTCACCGATTCAATCACGGAAAGATAGGCATCCGATAAAGAGAAATTCCCGCTCGCCGTATACTTGCTTACAATCCCCACCCGGATCGAGCCTTCCGGCTGATCAATCCGCTTCAACAAATCCTCCCAAGACTGGAGATTAACTTTTTTCGTTTTGAGATTAAGCTTGTCCACAATCCGCTCCGCGATCCCTTCTTCCTCAAAACTCAATGGAACACGATAAATACTGTCCAAATCCGGCGCACTCACAATATCCCGCGCGTCGATACTGCAATTCACCGCGATTTTCTTTTTCCTTGGCTCATCAAGCGCCTTGCTTCCGCGAGCAATAATAAAATCAGGATGCAAGCCGGTGCCGTTCAGCGTTCGAACCGCGTATTGCGTAGGCTTCGTCTTCATCTCACCCAAATTCCCAGGAATCGGCAGATAGCTCACAAGTCCAATCAATACACTGCCGGGGGTTTCCAATTGCATCATGCGCACCGCCTCCAGAAATAAAATATTTTGATATTCCCCTACCGTTCCCCCAACCTCAATTACCGTCACATCCGCATCATGGTACTCGGCCGCTCTTTCAATCCTCGCAATGACTTCCTGCGGAACATGCGGAACAACCTCAACTGTTTTCCCGTGATAGCCGAGCGCCCGCTCTCTTTCGATTACCGAAAGATAGACACGGCCCGTCGTCATATAATTCACGCGCAAAATATCCTCATCCAAAAACCGCTCATAATTTCCAATATCTTGATCCGTTTCATCACCATCCGCCGTCACAAAGACCTCCCCATGCTCGACCGGATTCATCGTTCCCGCATCCACATTAATATACGGATCGATTTTCACCGCCGTCACCTTGAGTCCTCTGGCTTTTAAAATAGCGCCCAAACTTGCGGACGCTACACCCTTGCCAACGCCACTCATGACGCCACCGGCAATAAAAATGTATTTTCGACGAGGATGCTTCTCGCTCATGGAAATAGAATAAGCAGAGGGCAACTGGATGTAAAGGTGAAAGCGGACGTAAAGAGCGATTGACTGGTAAAACAAAAACTGGTAGCGTTTTTCAGTCGGAGCGTTGCCTCTTGGCACCCCTGAGCCCGCGACCAACAGCCCCTCTAGCTGGTCGCGGGCTCTTCTATTTTCCAAATCTCCTCTGCCGATTCGCAAAATCCTCCAGCGCTTTATCAAGCTCCTTCTCATCAAACCCCGGCCAATACGCATTTGTGAAATACAGCTCACTATATGCACACTGCCATAAAAGAAATCCGCTCAAACGCCGTTCGCCTGAAGGACGGATAATCAAATCCGGTTCCGGCATATCCGGCCAGTAAAGATGCTTCGCAACTGTAGACTCATCAATCTCTTCCGAAGAGATGCCCGACGCTACAATTTTTTTCGTAACGTCAACCATTTCAGGACGACCGCCATAATTAAAACAAATCGCAAACGTCATTCGATCAAAATCCTTCGTCCGCTCTTCCGCGTCCTTCATGAGTTCCAATAGTTTCTCTGAAACGCGCTCTTTTCTTCCTAAAAACCGCATTCGGATTTTTTTCTCAATACACTCTTCAAGTTCTTTCGCGAATGCCTCCTCGAATAACTTCATCAAATACCCCACCTCCTCTTTCGTCCGATTCCAATTTTCCGTAGAAAAAGCGAAGACGGTCAGCGATTCAATCTCTCGCGCTAAACACGCGTCGATAATGCGCTTCATATTATCCATCCCCCGCCGATGCCCTTCCATTTTCGGCAAACCATTTTCCTCCGCCCACCGTCTATTCCCATCGAGGATGATCCCGAGATGCTGTACTTTTTTCAGAGACATAAGACCTTCAGACTATGTAAATTCGATTATGGCGTCAACCGATAAATAAATAGACAAAACCCTAAAATTAGGCTATTCTAAGCGCCGTGAATATCATCCCAGGAAAAGAAATCGCGCAAAAAATTCGCGAAGAAATAAAAGAATCGGTAAAAAAGCTTCCAAAACCACCAGTTTTAAACGTGCTTTTAGTTGGAGAAGACCCCGCATCCCATCTCTATGTTTCGCTCAAAAAGAAGGCGGGGGAAGAAGCGGGCATGAAAGTGAATCTTCATCATCTTCCGGCAGACGCCACGGATGGAAAGCTCCTCAGCCTCATTCATGATTGGAACGACGATGTGACCGTGGACGGCATTCTTGTACAGATTCCTTTGCCTGAAGGCCATGATGAAGACCGGATTACAAAAGCCATCAATCCAAAAAAGGATGTTGACGGCTTCCACCCATCCCACCTCGAAGCACTGCAGCGAGGGGAAGTTTCCATCATCCCGCCTGTACACGAAGGAATTTTGCGCCTTATCAATGAAACACCCATGATGCTCTCCGGCGCGCAGGGCGTTATTTTGGCAAACTCCGAAATTTTTGCCGCCCCCCTGAAGCGACTTTTTGAAACAGCCGGCGTAAGCGTCGACATCATGTCACCGGACAATATTGATTCCGAGCTTCTTCAAGATGCTGATGTCATAGTTATCGCCGTAGGAAGACTGGCCTTTTTGAAGCCCGAACAAGTAAAAGACGTCGCCGTCATCATTGATGTCGGAACAAATAAAACACCGGATGGAAAAACCCGCGGCGATGTCGACGCCGAAGCATTCGCAAATAAAAAAGGCTGGCTCTCCCCAGTCCCTGGTGGCGTCGGCCCAATGACCATCGCCCTTCTTTTGAAGAATGTCTTGAAATTGGCGAGAAACTAAACCATTCCCTTTGGCGTCGTTGCTTTCCTCGCGACATGCTTTGAATGCCATGCCGCCGCAAAAACAGCCCCGATATACAAAAGAACGATGAGCAAGCTTTGCCAATTATAGTTGGTAAGCGCATCCCAAATTTCTCCCCGCGTAATAAATGAGGAAAGCCACGCCTCCCAGACCGTTCCAAAAATAATAAAGACTCCAGCCACCATTCCCGCATCACCCCATGTCGGGCTTGCTTTATGAAATGCCCATTTTGCAAATAAAAACGTTACCCCAATATGAATCAAATAGGACAGAATGATAATCGTCGCTTCTTCCGGTAATGGACTTGTATCTAAATACAATAATGAGGCAATCAATGCCGTTATCGTGAAAAACCGCGGGATCGTGATGAAGAAGGATTTGAAGAGCAGTCTGATCATAGGATGGCCGGAAAGAGTTTAAGGACAACACCGAAAATGAAAACCGACATCACAAAGATGGTAAATGTAGAAGCAATAATCCGTACGACCGGCTGTTTATAGTGAATCACAATTCTCCAAGTGAGCAAACTCACGATAATCGCATTCATCCCCACGAATACCGATCCGACGAAGCTAATCGTCGCCAGGAAGTCGCGCGTCACCAAAATAAATAAAATGAGCGGAGTGAATAAAGCTACCGCGCTCGCGA
>CBDULO010000043.1:0-6390 GCA_965368095.1 uncultured bacterium
CGCTTCAGCGATGCGATTCCAGTCGGATTTCCCGGCATAGGCCTGTTCGCGCGTTCGACCGTGCATGGAAATTAAATCGGCTCCCGCGTCCGCCATGATTTTTACAAACTCCAGACAGTCCGTGTCGTTTTTCCAGCCCGTTCTGGTTTTTACGGAAATTTGGCAGGGGACAGCCGCTTTCATCGCGCGAACGATTGAAGCGGCGCGGTCAGGTTCTTTAATCAAGGCGGCGCCATTAAAATTGGAAACCAAATTATAGACGGGACAGCCCATATTGATATCGATGGCATCCGGCTGGAATCTTTCATAAATGAGTCTCGCGGCTTCCGCCATCACTTCAGGATTGGAACCAAAAATCTGCTGAACGAGCGGGCGCTCGCGCTCATCAAACATCGCCATCTTTATGGTCTTTGGATTGAAGCGGATCACGGCTTCGCTCGAGACCATTTCACGAAACATGAGTTTCGCGCCCTCATCTTTACAAGTTAAACAAAATGGAAGATCGCTCATGTCCGCCATGGGCGCAAGAGCTATGATAGGTTTTTTCAGAGTTTTCCACTCAGTCATGGGCGGAATATAGCGAAATTTTGTATAATGATCAAGAGTACATTATGACAATACAGACTCCGGAGATTAATCGTTATGCCATAAGCATTCATTCAGCGCTCATTGCCTTGCTATGGACGCTATTCGGATTATTGTGGGCGTATATTTCCAGTCAGCGATCCGGGTATATGACAGGGATTGAATTGAATGCGTTTTTCTACTTTCCCGCCTTCATGACAAATGCCGCGCTCTCAAAAGTTCTTGGAACCGACGTCACTCAAAACTTGCTTGGTATGGGAAGTATTGGCGCCGGTTTGATTATTTTGCAAAATATTTGCGTTGTCTATTTACTTTCTTGCGCCATCGCCCTAGGGTTTATTTTGATGAGTAAAAAGAAAGATGCCTGAAGATTTTAAATTAACATCAGCCTTCAAGCCCTCCGGCGATCAACCGGAGGCTATTTCGGCATTAACCAAGGGGGTAAAGAGAGGCGATCGATTTCAGACATTATTGGGGGCAACGGGAACCGGGAAAACCTATACCATGGCGAATGTCATTCAGGAGGTGAAGAAGCCGACGCTCGTGATCGCGCATAATAAAACGCTCGCGGCGCAGCTTTGCAATGAGTTTCGGCAGTTTTTTCCGGATAATGCCGTCGAGTATTTTGTTTCGTATTACGATTATTATCAGCCGGAGGCATATATCGCGAAGTCGGATACCTATATTGAAAAGGAGGCGATGATCAATGAAGAGATTGATCGTTTGCGCCATGCTTCGACGCAAGCCTTGCTCACGCGTCGGGATGTTGTGATTTGCGCGTCGGTTTCTTGCATTTATGGTTTGGGTGCGCCGGAAGAGTATGAGAAGACGGTATTGCATATTAATGTCGGTGATGATGTGAAGCGTTCGGATACATTGAATCGCCTGATTGAGATGCAATTTGCGCGAACGCCTTTGGATTTATTGCGGGGGACATTTCGCGTTATCGGCGAGGTTCTGGAAATAATGCCCGTGAATGAGGAGGTGATTTATCGCATTGAAGCTCCTCGCGGAATTATTTCGCGGATTGAAAGACTTGATCCGATTACGCGAGCCGTGAAGAAAGTTACGCAAGATATGTGGCTTTTCCCGGCAAAGCATTTTATTACAAGTTTAGACAGTCGAAAGAAGGCGATGGCCGCTATTCGAAAAGAGATGAAGGAGCGCGTGAAATATTTTGAGAAAAAGGGCATGTTGCTTGAAGCAGATCGGCTGGAACGAAGAACGAAGTACGATCTCGAATTGATGGAGACGCTTGGATATTGTAATGGGATTGAGAATTACTCTCGGCATATGTCCGGACGGAAAAAGGGCGAACCGCCGGAAACGCTATTGGACTATTTTCCCGACGATTTTCTTTGCATTATTGATGAAAGCCATGTGACGACGCCGCAGATTGGCGGGATGTATAATGGCGATCAGTCACGGAAGAAAAATTTGATCGATCATGGATTTCGTTTACCGAGCGCGGCGGATAATCGTCCGTTGAAATTTGATGAATTTGAAAAGAAGGTTCCGCAAATTGTTTTTGTGAGCGCGACGCCCGGGCCATTTGAATTCAAAAATTCTTCCCAAATTGTTGAGCAGATTATTCGTCCAACTGGTCTCATTGATCCGGAAGTGGAGGTATTGCCAATTACCCCGAAAAAAGAATATCCGGGCCAGGTTGAAGATTTATTGAAGAAATTGCCTGAGATATTCAAACGAAATGAGCGCGCGCTTGTTACAACGCTTACGAAGAAGATGGCGGAGGATTTGTCCGATTTCATGGAAGAGCGAGGGATGCGGGTGCGGTATTTGCATAGCGGAATTGATACGATTGAGCGTTTGGAGATTTTGTCGGAATTCCGCAAGGGTACATATGATGTGATTGTTGGAGTGAATTTGCTTCGAGAAGGTTTGGATTTGCCCGAGGTGAGCCTCGTGGCGATTTTGGATGCCGATAAAGAGGGGTTTTTGAGATCGGAAACCGCTTTGATTCAAACGATCGGCCGTGCTGCGCGTAATGTCCGCGGGAAGGTGATTTTATATGCGGATCGGATGACCGGCTCTATGAAGCGAGCGATTGGGGAAACGGACCGACGGCGAACCAAGCAAATCGCATATAATGAAAAACATGGGATTACTCCGAAGACGATTAAAAAGAAGCAGGAGGATTTACGAAAGATGCTGGGGCTTTCCGTTGAAGAGAAAGATGTGAAGGAGATTTTGAAAATTGAACTTCAGGCTGAAACGCATGACTTAAGTACGGTATTGAAACAGAAAGAGGCGCAAATGAAAGAAGCGGCGCAAAAGCTTGAATTTGAATTGGCCGCTATTTTGCGAGATGAAATCAATGTGTTACATAAGGAATTAAAGAAACGCGGTAAGGCGAAGAGCGACGTACCGAATAAATAATTTAATTTAAAAATATTTTATGCCAAATCGAGTTGTTCACTTTGAAATTCATGCCGACGAAGTCGAGCGATGTAAGAAATTTTATTCAGATGTCTTTGGATGGAAAATGGGTAAATACGACATGACGGGCGGCAGAGCCTATTGGATGGCTGAAACGGGTCCCCAAGACGAGCCGGGCGGAATCAATGGGGGTATCATCGAGCGAAAGGGCCCAAGACCGGAAAAGGGTGCTCCCGTATTCGGACATGTGAATACTTTGCAGGTCGAGAATTATGATGAAATGGCAAAGAAGATTCTGGAACATGGCGGAACGGAAGCGTTCCCGAAGTTTCCTATTCCCGGAATGGCTTGGCAGGGGTATTTCATCGATACAGAAGGAAATATCTTTGGGATTCATCAGCCGGACGAAAACGCGAAATGACGCTGGCCTTGTGCCGCGTCATCCCGAGTGGAGCCGAGGGATCCCTTTCATGAGCAGAAAAGAGATTTCTCGAATCGCTTTCGCTCGCTCGAAATGACAAAATAGGTTGACCCCCGCACCCTTCGCGGGAACGACATATGAAGAAAAAGGATTGACATGCAGTCCTTTTTTTGATACTCAACACATGTTCTTTCAGTCAAAAACCAAGGGGGAAAGATGGCGTGGAAGGAGTTTCGAAAGCTCGTGCGCGGGGTTCGTGTGGATGGAGATCTGGGCTTTCCGCGAGCAACAGCGTGGAATCTTTGGGGCCTCGTCAATCACAAGAAACAAGAGCTGGCCGTTTTTGAAGTAGATCTTCTCGCGGCGAAGGAGGGGTACCGAATTGGTTTTCGCACGGAAACGGGCACTGCCAAACTACAGACCGAGCTTCTGCGTAGTCCGAATTTTGCGGTTCGGATTGATCGTGAGCCGCGCATCTTTTTTGCCGTGGATCGTGAAGACTATGAGGTGCCGATCCGACTTCTTCTTCACGCACGTTTATTCTAAGCGCTCTGCCACCGCTTCAAGACAAGGTTTCGACCTTGTCTTTTTTCTATGTGAAAACGACCCGTGAGCGCGGGTCGTTTATTACGAGTCTATTGTTTTTTTGCATTCAGCTTCTTTCTCAGTCTTTCAACGCTCCAGTGAAGCCAAAGTAGGCGGATGAGACCGGCTTTATAGAGGGTCATGCCGATTGGAATCAGGAGAATTGAAATGGATAGAGCTGTGACTCGAATATCTGTTGCAAGCGGAAAGGGGGAAAACTTACAAATGATCCAGACATCCAGACCGAATGTGAGCGTCGCGACCACCATCCAGTCACGGCAGAATAATTCTTTTGATTCGGGTTCTTTGTCTATGGCCGGGAAGCGCTTTTGAAACTCATCCCAATGAGAGAGCTGGTAGCCCTTTAGAAGCAGGATGGTCTGAAGGAGAATATAGATAGAAAGAGCAAAAGGGAACATGACATCCTCCGAAAAGAGCTTAGATTTTATTGATGCCTATGGCAAGCGCGGACAAAGGCTTATAGATAAAATGAAACGACCCGTGAGCGCGGGTCGTTTAGGTTCGTTTCCGGTCTGATTGAGCGAGCAGGAGTACAAGGAGGCCGGCTTTTATGAGGATGAATGGTCCGAGCGTATATTGCGAGTATCTTGCATTCGCGATTGGCATGAGGCCGATCAGATCGAGGCCGAGATGCGCGGTAGTGATGAGCGCCCACTTAAGGCAGAATGACGCCCAAGGAATTTCAGGCTTTGCTTGCGGACGCAGGTGTTCCCACCGATAAGCAATATAGAAAGCCCAGAGATAGTGAAGGTGAACGAGAGCGTAAACGCAGTAAAGGAAACTCCCCATGCCGATATCTCCAAATCGATCCTATGAGATTTTGAGGTATATGTAAAATCTATTTATTGATCACATATTATGTTCGTTAAAAAGAGAGTCGGTGCTTCACGTTTTTTTGCTGGCGAGATAGGATTGATTCATGGATGCCCCGCAAGAAATAAAGTCAAAAATTGATGTTGTCGACTTGGTGAGTGAGTATCTTCCGATGAAGCCGTCCGGGACGGGGAGTTTTAAGGCGCTTTGTCCCTTTCATCAAGAGAAGACGCCGAGTTTTTATATTTCACGGCCGCGTCAGAGCTGGCATTGTTTTGGATGCGATGAAGGCGGAGATATTTTTACGTTTATCGAGAAGATAGAAGGGATGGAATTTCGTGAAGCATTGGAGCACCTCGCGGGAAAGGCGGGGGTTGAGCTCCCGAAGTTTGAAGGGAAGAAAGAAGATCGATCAAAGAAAAAGCGTTTGCATGAGGTGAATGAAATTGCCGTAAAATTTTTTCAGCAAAAATTAAATCAAGCGAGTGAAGGGAAGGCGGCGCGTGCGTATATTCAAGAGAGAGGGATCGATGATTTAACTTCCGATCTTTTTCGACTTGGGTATTCACTGGATGACTGGGATGGTCTCACAAAGACTTTGCTGAAACATGGCGTGACATCACAGGAGCTCTTAGCGGCGGGGCTTGTGGCGAAAAGTCAAAAACAGGACGGAGTATATGACAGATTCCGCGGGAGACTTATGTTTCCGATTGCGGACGTGCATGGGAATTATGTCGGTTTTACGGCAAGAATTCTCACTTCAGCAAAAGAAGCGAAGTATATAAATACTCCTGAAACCGTGCTCTATAAAAAATCCGGTGTCTTATACGGATTGGATAAAGCGAAAGGGGAGATTCGGCAAAAAGATATGGCGGTGATCGTGGAAGGGAATATGGATGTGATCGCGTCTCATCAAGCGGGAGTTGGGAATGTGGTCGCGGCGAGCGGGACGGCGCTTACAGCCGAGCAGTTGAATTTGATTAAGCGTTTTTCAAAAAATCTTGCGATTGCTTTTGATGAGGATCCGGCAGGCGTACAGGCGACATTGCGCGGATTGGATTTAGCGCGTGAACAGGATTTTAATATTAAAATTATTTCCTTGCCGCAAGATATCGGAAAGGATCCGGATGAGGTTATCAAGAAGGATGTGTCGATATGGAAAAAGGCGATTGATGAGGCGAAGCCAATCATGGACTGGGTATATGCGATGGCATTCAGACTGCACCCAAGTGAACGGCCGGAAGGAAAAAAAGAAATAGCGAAGATGATTCTTCCCGAAATTCAAAAAATCGCAGATCCAATTGAGCGAGATTTTTGGGTAAAGAAACTTTCGCGTGATTTGGCCGTTGGAGAGACGGCTGTTCGGGAAGCATTGAAGCGAAATACGAAACAAGCGAAGCGCCGATCTACATACCAATCTAAACCGATAGAGGTGAAGGAAGATTCGAGTACAAAAGTGATTCAACGAATGAATAAACTCGATGACGAACTTTTTGCCATCATGCTCGCGCATGAGAGCGTCTTAAGGCGAGCGATCGAGCTGGGAGTAAGGCCGGAAGAATTTCATG
>CBDULO010000044.1:0-6364 GCA_965368095.1 uncultured bacterium
CAACCTTATCTTTCTTCCCAACAAAATACCCGTGTTTTTTTATACGTTCATTCAGCTGTTCCTGAGTAAATTCGCACCCGTCCACCGCATCAATATCAATCGTGCGATTTTTATGAGAGACATGCACGGACTCAATTCCCTGTTCTTTTTGTAATTCACGCTCGATGACGACCTCGCAACTTTTACAGCTGGTGCCTCGAACATAGAAGTGTTGTTTTGCCATAACGAAAAATTAACGAATAAGAATTTCTATACGAAACCCTTAACGCTATTCTCGTTTTTGTGTTTTCAAAATAACCGCGGGCGAACCGCGCGTCTCATGTTCAATCCGAGGCGACGTCTGACGCTGATCTGCCTCCTGTTGATACGAAACCGTAGCGATCACAGCTGAATTCAGGAGCGTCTGCGCGGGAGCATGCGTTTGAGCGGTTGCGTCGGTTTGCTCCAAGCAATGCTTCAAGCAGTCCAGGCTTCTCGCCCCGGAACAACCGGCGCAGTCGAGTGTCGTGCCGGAAGCATGCGTGTCGTGATACACACCCGCATCCATCGCATGCGTTGAATGCGTAAATATTCCAAATGCAAAAGAAACACTCATGAGCACGCCAAGTGCCGTCGCGCGAGTTCTTCTAAACAAAAAAATGCTCATGAAAAGCATTCTATTCGTTGGATTCATTTTTGTGAAGCCGAGCCATCTTATGCTTGTGTCGCGCGTTTTCGTTCATGCGCTTTCAAAAACTTCTTTCTGATACGAAGCGATACCGGCGTGATTTCAAGCAATTCATCATCTCCAAGATATTCAATCGAATCTTCAAGCGTCATATCGCGCGGCGTATCCAAACCAATAGCCACGCCATCTCCCTTTGAACGCATATTGGTCAATTGCTTTTCACGGCAAACATTTACTTCCAAATCTTCCGCTTTTGCATTTTGCCCGACAACCATTCCCTCATACACTTTCGTTGTCGGCCTAATGAATAGCTGGCCGCGCTCTTGCGCTTTCGATAATCCATGCGCCATCGCGGTCCCGCTTTCATGCGCAATCAATGACCCGTGCGGCGTTGTTTCAATTTCTCCAAGATGCGGTCGATAGCCCAGAAAAATCGTATTCAAAATTCCCTGGCCTCTCGTATCTTTCATGAATTCAGCGCGATACCCGATCAATCCGCGCGTCGGCACTTCAAATTCCAAAAAGGTCTGACCGCTATCCACGCGCATATCTTTCATCTCCGCTTTGCGCTTTCCCATCTTTTCAATGACCGAACCGCTCATCTCTTCCGGGCATTCAATTGATACCTCTTCAAATGGCTCGTGCAATGCCCCGTCAATCTCGCGCAAAATAACCTGCGGCTTTGATACTTGAAGCTCGAAGCCTTCACGGCGCATATTTTCCATGAGAATGGCCAAATGTAATTCCCCGCGACCGGATACCACGAATGCTCCATCTCCCTCTCCCGGATCAACGCGAAGAGCGACATCATTTTGAAGCTCGCGATCAAGCCTCTCCTTAATATTGCGCGAAGTTGTATATTCACCCTCTTCTCCGGCAAATGGAGACGTATTTACGCCAAAAGTCATTTTGACGGTCGGCTGCTCAATCTCAATCACCGGCAAAGCTTCCGGCTTCTCCGGATCAGCAAGCGTTTCTCCGATATTCAAATCAGCAATCCCAGAAAAAGCGACGATATCTCCCGCCTCTGCTTCCTGCACCTCAACCTTTTCAAGCCCCATGAAGGTAAATAACGTGCTCACTTTTGCATTCGTGACCTTCCCTTCACGATTAATCCACGCCACTTGCCCCGGCTTGAATGTGCCGCGAACCACGCGCCCCATCCCCATCTTTCCTTTATAATTATCATAACTCACATTTGCGACAGAAACCTGCAGTGGGCCGGAAGGATCATTTTTCGGTATTGGAATCTCTTTCAAAATCGTATCAAAAAGCGGCTTCACATTTTCCATCGCTGCGAGATTCTCATCAAGTCCGGCCTTCCCCTGTTTTGCGGACGCATAGACAACAGGAAAATCCGCCTGCGCGTCGGAAGCGCCAAGCATGACAAATAAATCGAATGTCTGATTCAATACCCAGTCCGGACGCGCGTCCGGCTTATCAATTTTATTGATCACCACAATAATGCGATGCCCCGCTTCAATCGCCTTCTTCAAAACAAAACGCGTTTGCGGCATCGGCCCCTCTTTCGCGTCAACAAGAAGAAGCGCGCCATCGACGAGGCTCATAATGCGTTCCACCTCTCCGCCGAAATCCGCATGGCCGGGCGTATCAACAATATTAATTTTTGTATCGCCAACAAGCACGGCACAATTCTTTGAAAGAATGGTAATGCCGCGTTCGCGCTCAAGATCATTGGAGTCAAGAATAGTCGATCCTTCCAGCTTTCTATCACGAAATGTATCGCTCTGTTTTAACAGAGCGTCAGCGAGGGTCGTTTTGCCATGATCGACATGAGCGATGATGGCGATATTGCGAATATCAGACATAAGAAAACCCGCGCATCATAGATCATTTGAGGGATTTAATCAAGGGCTCGTCCCAAATTGCCTATTATCAAATCTCATTTTTTCACGTACAAAGGAATAACCATGGAAGAAATACGGATCAATAAACTCATCGCGGAATCGGGAATTTGCTCACGACGTGAAGCGGATCGTCTTATTGAAGCCGGCGAAGTCGAGATTAATGGCGAGCCGGCATCTCTTGGAGATCGCGCGACAGCCGCCGATAGAATTACGGTAAAGGGTAAACTGATTTCAGCGAACGTCAAAAAGCTCTATATTGCCTTCCACAAACCATACGGCGTTATCACAACAACCGATAAGGCGAGCGATAATACCGTCATGGATTATATAAAAACACCAACGCGCGTTTTTCCGATTGGCAGACTCGATGTGGAGTCGAGCGGGCTCCTCCTTCTCACGAATGACGGCGATATCGTGAATCAAATTTTGAAATCAAAACATAAACTCGAAAAAGAATATCTCGTCACATTGAACAAGCCGATCCGCGGAGACCATATTCAGAATCTTCGTGACGGGATGAAGCTCGGCGATCGCAAAACGCTTCCGGCAAAAGTTGAACAGCTTGGCGCGAGAAAAATAAATATGATTCTCGTTCAAGGGATGAACCGACAAATCCGCCGTATGTGCGAAAAGCTCGGCTATGAAGTAAAGAAGCTCGAACGCATACGCATTGGCGACGTGCGCCTGAAGGATCTCGAACCGGGCAAATGGAGATATCTTTCGAAAAAAGAACTTCAGAGCCTGACAAAATAAAAAACACTCCCCGTCGAGGGAGTGTTTTTTTATGGGGTGACTAACGGGAATTGAACCCGTGATAACAGGACCACAACCTGCTGTGTTACCACTACACCATAGTCACCGTGGATATGATAAGTGCGCCGAGCATAAATGATTTTACCCCTTTTGACAAGGGTTTCAAGTGATTGATACGTTCTATATATATGAAAAAACTTTTTACCTTTTCTCTCTCACTCATTTTGCTTGGGCAAGGCTGTCTCCCGGCTTTCGGACCCTCCGATAACCCGACTCCCACCCTTCTTCCAAAGAAAGCTGAAACAATTGAAACGACGCCAGCCGCAACAAAAACAGAAATGGTTGTCGTCGCGCCGGATGACTGGACAAAATATGAGCATTCCGGCATTCCAAACTTTAGCTTCTACTATCCGGGGACACAAAGTGTCGACACCATGGGAATGGACCGAGGTGAACTCGCGGCCTTCAACCTTCCGTCAAATGCCGTCGTGACAACGCAAAAGTCCTTTCCAAACCGCAGCATGACGGTCACGATTTTTTCTGAAGACAGTGAATATATTAATGGCTGCTACTATAATATTCATGGCGAAGCTACAACGCGCGACTCTCAGGAAAATCTTCCTCCTATCCGCATCAATGATCGAACATGGTGTATTTCCGAATCGGAAGAAAACGCAGCGGGAAATCAGTTTAACCAAACTGCCTATGCAACCAATATCGGAACTCAGCTTGTTGTCTTCCATTTCTCCGTCCGCTCAAGCAGCTGTGAAGCATATGATAATCCAGCGGCCGATTGCATCGCCTACGATGAAGTTCGAGACTCGTCGGACTTCCGGGAGATCATCAAAACCTTCATGCAATAAAAAAACACCCGCAAATGCGCGGGTGTGTTTTTATTTAACCTTCATCGTTTGAGTAAAGGATTCAAATGCTCGTAAGATTTCCAATGGCATGGCGAATACAATGGTATTCGACTGATCCGAAGAGATATCATTAATCGAGTTCAACGTTCGAAGATGCAAGGCTCCTTCTGACGAAGCAAGGATCTCGGCGGCTTTGCGAAGATTATCTGCCGCGATCACCTCACCTTGCGAATTAATAATCACCGCGCGCTTTTCACGCTCCGCTTCCGCCTGTTTCGCAATGGTGCGCTTCATATCCTCCGGAAGCTGAATATCTTTGAGCTCTACATTAGAAATTTCGAGACCCCAATCCGCCGCATCCTTTTCGATGATGGATTTAATCCTCGTCGACGCTTGATCGCGTTGCGTCAAAAGCTCATCAAGCTCGAGCGCACCGACGACATTACGCATGGTCGTTTGCGCGAGCTGCGAAACCGCATGCCAAAAGTTCTCGACCTCAAGCACCGCTTTCCCCGCGTCAACCACGCGATAATAAATCACCGCATTAATCTTACAAGAAACATTATCCTTGGTGATCGCCTCCTGATCCGGCACATCAACCGCCTTCGTTCGAATATCAACACGCGTCATGGATTGAAAAATCGGAATGACCAATCTCCAGCCCGGCTGTGCAAGCTTGGTGAATTTACCAAGCGTAAACTTTACCCCGCGTTGGTATTGATTCACCTGACGAATGGAGCCAAGCAGGATCAAGACAACAACCCAAAAGACAATAGTAAGGAATATATTCATATGATCAGAGCTTAGCGATTCCACTAAAAATCCGCAAGAAACCGATCGTCTCGTCTATCGTGTCGCTTCAATACCCTCCTCCAATTCCGGACTACACGAAATCACCGTCGCCGCTCGCCCGGAAGCGCTTTGCTTCACCGCATAATAAGTTCTTTCAGCGCTCCCGACCGTTGGATCTTCCGGAATGGCCGGGATATGCAAATCAAGTGCCGGCGACAAATCCAAGCATGTCGAACTGGTCATTTCTCCCCCGCCTCCGCTCGATGTATACGCGATGCTCACATCCTGAAGCTCCGGCGAATAGGAAGCATGGTCCGTTTCAAAGTTGGAACGATATTGGAAGTACTGATTGCTCGAGATATTCGTCAAGGAAAGCGAAGGGGGTGCAAGAGTAGAATTGGACAGCTCGGAATAATACGTCGAAGCCGTCCCATCCGGTCCGATAAAACTCTCCCCGACACAACCCGCATCATCACAACTTCTCACCTGATATCGCAATCGATTCGCGCCGCGTCTATAAAACGCTAAAATTTCCGCAGCGCTTAATGCTCGATGAAAAACCGACACCTCATCAATCAATCCGTCATAATAAATATTATTTCTTGTCCCATTAAATGTCGTTGCTTCCGAACCTTCACCGATAAATCCATATCTGGTGATACCGGAACCGAGGTTTACACCCGTCGTATATGCGTCCTGTTGGAAATCCAAGCTTCCATCGAGATATATCTTTTTATCATTTGTAATCGACGAATCGAATACAGCACAGCCGAAATGCCATTGGCCGTCATTCGCGGAAGTATTTCCGCGCATATCAACAATCCCGGCGCCGCTGCCGCGAGTTGAAAATCCAAGCTCCCCGGTATCACCATATACAAAAAAGTTATAGTACTCAGACCGATCAAAGTCGACCAGCGCCCAATTGCTTGTCCACGTCCCACCTCCATGCGATGTATTAAACCAAGCACAGACAGTCAGATCATCAATCGCCCCGGCGGTGCTATAATTTAAATTTTGAATAGCTACGTATCCGGTTGTCCCATTAAAATCCAAGGCCGTATTCAGTTTTCCATTCGCGGCATATGTGATCCCGCCAAATGCCGTTCCATGATTTCCGCTCCCAGAACTATCGGTGAGCACTCCGGACGATTCATTGAAATGCATGAGCAGAACATTCCCCGTCATATTCGCATTTCCCGAAGCATACCCCGACTCGGACGACGCTCCCCCGGGAAGTTCTTTGGAAAACGGCTGTTCCGGACTCCATGAGATCGTATTCCATGTCGATGAACTCGACGCATCTTTAATATTAGAGGTATACGTTCCGCTTCCATTGGTTAAACCGGTGGCATTCAACTCCACCCAGGCATTCCCGGCATCCCATTGAGTGTCCGCATACGTTCCCGCGTTAAATTCAGATT
>CBDULO010000045.1:0-6094 GCA_965368095.1 uncultured bacterium
ATTTATATCCTCTTGAGCCGCGTTCTTTTTCCGACAATTGATCGCACATTCTTGAATCTTGTTGCCATTAGTTTTTCGGTCACCTTCAATTTTCTCGCACATCGCGGATGGACCTATCGGTCAAGCGAAAAAAGTCTTTCGCTATTTGCGAGATATTTTATTGTCATCTCAATAGCGGGAGCCATCCAATCAGTCTTATTTTTTATTGGCGTGGAAATTTTCGCCATATACGATCTTATCGTTACCATTTTTGTGGCCGGGGTGAGCGCGCTTTTTTCCTTTACCGCGCATCGGTTTTTTACATTTACGCAAAAAACAAACAAGCTACCATAAGTAATGGGTAATTTATTCTGAGAGCGTGGTATAATTCCTCCATGGCACGCGAACGCCCCATCTTTGAAAAGAAAAATATTCTCGTTACCGGAGGAGCTGGATTCATCGGTTCGCATTTATGCGACGCTCTTGTTAGCAATGCGCATGTGATTTGTTTGGATAATTTTTCTACAAGTCACGTTGGGAATATTGAACATCTTCTTCAGAATCCGAATTTTGAGTTTATCAATCATGATATTACCCAGCCTTTCGATTTGGAGTCGTATGATGAATTGGAACGCTTTCGCATCAAGTTTCAAGGGATTCAAGAGATTTATCATCTCGCCTGTCCCATTTCCAAACAGCATTTTGAAAATTTTAAGATTGCGACTATTCTCACGAATTCGGTTGGGATGAAGAATGTGTTGGATTTAGCCGTAAAGTATAAGTCGAAAATTCTCTACGCTTCCTCTTCCGCCTTATATGGGCCGAGAAATGGCGGCGCGCTTACCGTTTCAGAATCGGATGAGTGCCATATCGACCATCTTACGGATCATGGCGCCTATGATGAGGGGAAGCGCTTTTCTGAATCGATTCTGTATACTTATGGAAATGTCTATGGATTGGACGTGAAGATTACAAGGCTCTTTCGCACCTACGGGCCTCGCGCGAAAATTTTTGATGGGAATTTATTGCCGGATATGATCAATCATGCGCTTGAGAACAAGGATATTATCCTTCCGGCATCCGAAGATATTCGTATGGGGCTTTGCTATGTTTCCGATGTGATAGATGGGATGATTCGTCATATGAATTCTCCGGTGGACGTGACCCTTTTAAATATTGGTTCGGATCAAGAGCACTTTCTTTCCAGTATCGCCGGGGCTATTGTCCAGTTGTGCGGGTCTACGTCAAAGGTTAAATTTGATACAACGGCAATGCACTCGAAGGAGGCGCCTTTGCCCGATATTACAAAGGCGAAACAATTGCTTGGCTGGATTCCTTTGGTTCGATTGGAGGACGGCCTTCGTAAAATGATCGAATATGCTCGTTCGCGGAGACAGCAACTTTAATTCCTAAAAAAAAGCGCATATGGCTGACAAACCAATTTTTGACAAGAAGAATGTCCTCGTCACGGGCGGAGCTGGGTTCATTGGCTCTCATTTATGCGAGGAGCTATTAAAAACATCTCGCGTCATCTGCTTGGATAATTTCATTACCAGCCAGGAGGCAAATATTGACAGCTTATTAAAGAATCCTGATTTTGAATTCATTCGACATGATTTGAGTACGCCATTTGATCCGGAAGCATTTCCAGAGCTGACCCGCTTTAAAGTGAAGTTTCAAGGGATTCAAGAGATTTATCATCTCGCCTGTCCGACAAGTCCAAGAAAATTTGAACAGTATAAAATGCAGACGCTTTTTGCGAATTCACTCGCCATGAAGAATGCCTTGGATATCGGAGTGAGATATAAGTCGAGAGTGGTGCATGCGTCTACTTCGGTCGTCTATGGGCCAAGACCGGATGACGGGCATAAATTTCTTGAAGAGGAAACGGGATCGGTGGACCTGCTTGGTCCGCGCGCTTGCTATGACGAAGGAAAGCGCTTCGCGGAGACATGCTGTGCCACGTATAAGCAGTCCCAAGGACTGGATGTGCGCATTGCCCGTATCTTTCGCACCTATGGCCCGCGCATGCCGCTTTTTGACGGACATATGGTTCCGGATTTTATTACAAATGCTCTTGATGGAAAAGAATTGGAAATTTTTGGAGACGAAACATTTAAGACCTCTCTTGTATATGTCACCGATATTGTTGACGGGATGATGAAGCTCATGGCGGCTCAAGAGGATATCGGTCCGGTAAATTTTGGAAGCGACTTGGACGTTCCGCTTGTTGATGTGGCACAACGGATTCTTGAAATGACCGGCTCGCAATCCAAAATCGTCTTTAAAGGTTCGCTTATGTTTATGACCCAGCTGGGGTTGCCCGACCTGACAAAAGCCAAAGAAAAATTAGGCTGGATTCCACTTGTTACGCTGGATGACGGATTAAAGAAATCTATTGATTATACGATTTCACACAAGTCTTTGCTCGGCTTTGGACAGATGGGCAGGGGTTGACTTTTAGCTCTTTTTTTGGTATACCAAGCTGTCAGATAATTGTGTCTGGCATGTTCTTCACAACTGGAGAAAAGCATGTATGTAACTGGCGGAGAAGGCATTGAACCCCACGTGGGTCGTAGGCTTCTCGAAGCCGGCGACCTTTCTCTTCCCATGAGTGAGCGACTTCGTTTGGCGATTCGCCGGATGATTTCAGCGAGTGCTCATATCGAGCTCAGGAAAGTACAGAAGAGTGTCATCGAGAACACGATTCGTTACTTCGAGGGCCTGCTTGGTCGAGAGGAGGTTCGCGCCCCATACGCGCGAATCGTGCTCCCTCCGAGAACCGGAAAGACAGTTATTGCTGCGAGCATCATTTCGCGGAGTGAACTCACTTCCGTTTTTGTCGTGCCGAAGCGAGTGATCGCTGATCAGGCAGCGCAAGAGTTCCGGACGTTTCTTCCGGGCGTGCCGGTGAGCGTCTACTCAGGTGAGTCGAGAGACTTGGTTGAGCATGGCATCATCGTTGCGACCTATCAGAAGCTTTGGGCCGATCTGAAAAAGAGAGCTATTCCCGAGGTGATTCGTCAGGCGGCGCTTGTGTTTGCTGACGAGGCCCATCGCTCGATGACGAAAAAGCGTCAAGAGCTTCTTGATGTGGGATTCAATCCCCACGCGGTTCGCATCGCTCTCACGGCGACTCCCGATTACAATGAGGAGCGCTACCTGGCGAAGTATTTTCCTGATCTGATTCATGAAATTACGATTCAGGAAGGTGTAAACCTTGAGCTGCTTTCGCCTGTAAGGGCGTACTCCGCGGAAGTTGACGTTGACGCGTCTGAGGTCCGCGTATTCTCTTCAGGGGAATATGAGCAGGAAGCTCTAGGTCTCGTGATGTCGCGCGCGCCTATGCTGAAAGGCGTAGAGATGGTTCGGTACGCGCCGGAATATTGCGCGACACCGGCACTCATTACATGCGCGACTCGTGCGCAGGCAATGAGCCTGTTCGAGTATCTTGCTGGGAATCGACCGGACGGGACACCTTGTCCCGCACCGATTCTTGGTAATACGAGCGCACCTATGCGGCGGGACTTCCTTCAAAAGTTCGAAAGGGGAGAGCTCGATACGCTCATTACCGTTGGGGTGCTTGTCGAGGGGTGGAATGCTCCGAAATGCAAGCTGCTCATCGATCTCGCCCCGTCGCTTTCGTGGGTGAGGTCGGCTCAGAAATACGCGCGCGTAATGACTCCATACAAGGGGCGGCGCGCGACGATCTTCGTGCTGCGTCCTTCCGGTCTTCCTCGTCCTCCGATTCTTCCCATGGACGTTTTTGGTCCGAGCGTTGAAGAGGCTCTGGAAGTTCTACGGTCTTCCGGCGGTTCACGAAAGAAGCGCGCACGCAGCAGTGCTTGGGCGCGTATGCGTGATGCCGGGATCTTGGTTGAGCGTATTCATACCAGGGTGCAGATCCAGGAAGAGTACAGCATTGATCGAGTAGACTTGGATCCGAAGAATTGGAAACAGGTTGCCGCTCTCGTGCTCGAAGCGATGTCAAGCGGCCCTTCAGTCGGTATGAAGGGGTTTAGCGAGTTCTCGCACGCGTACTTCCAAGTGGCTGACGTTACGCTTCGCGGAAAGCAGCTGCTTCGGACGTTGGGTTGCAAGGCAACGTACGCTGGCTACAAGTCATTCTTGGCGAAGTATTTTCCGGATGTGTATTCCGGCTTACTGCTCAAAGGCTGGTCTCATGAGCTTCGCGAAAGTTCAGCGGATCGGTTTTTGCATGAGTTCTACGCTCCGGCCACGAGAAAGCAATCGAAAAAGACGCTGGACTCCACGCTTGCTGCAGTAACGGGCCATATACCGGATGATCCGGAGAAGGTTCTTTATAGAAGCGAGCTTCGATCAAGAATACGAGAGTTTCTTGAAACACTAAGCCCCATCAAGCAGTGCGTCCTTCTGTGGCGCTTTGGTCTGGAGGGTGAAGACGAGCTCACTCTCGATGAGGTCGGTGGGAAGCTTGGGTTAAGCAAGGAGCGTGTCCGGCAAGTTGAGTCAGAGGCTCTCCGTGATGCTCGCCAGTCTGGTTTCTTCGAACTGCCCAAGATTGATGATCATCGTGGACTTCTCGGGTGGGAATATCAGCGTGGACTTGAAAAAGTCATTCGAGCTCATAGGAGGCGAGTCTTGATAAATGGCGCGCCGTGGGTTCTCGAAGAGGATCAGGTGCCGGCTGTAGCGCTGATTTACGATCCGGCCCGTCTCGCCAAATATGGTGTCCGGGTTTGCGGGAGTAGGGAAGCTCCAGACTTGAAGTGGCTTGAGTGTCGCCGGAAGTTCACGATTAGCTGCTCACCGCTCTTTCGAAGAGTATATGGCGCATGGTTTTCCGATGAGCGACTCTATGTTCGAGTGAGCAACAAATCTCAATACTCGACTACAGGAGCTCTTTTTCGCACTTTTTCTATCAGCTTACGCTGATCATTGCCCCATCATGACATCCTGTCGTGGTGGGGCTTTCGCTTGTCTGAAGCTGTTTTTTTAGGCTAAGGTACATTCATGAAAACCGTGGCGGTTGTTCCTGCCTATAATGAAGGGTCTCGCATTCGCGAGGTGCTTTTGGAGATTGCCTCTTTCGTCGACCATTTGGTGGTGGTAGATGACGGTTCGAAAGATGAAACGCATAAAATTTCGCAAGATATTCCGGGAGTTGTTTTTCTTCGGCATGCGGTCAATCGAGGGCAGGGAGCGGCGCTTCGTACTGGGACGGAGGCGGCGATCAATATCGGGGCGGATGTCATTGTGCATATTGATGCGGACGGTCAGCATAATCCAGCGGATATCCCGAAACTTATCCAAGTCATGCGGGAGAAGCAGGCTGATATTGTTTTCGGGTCAAGGTTTCTGGGTGTGAATTCGGTTGGGATGCCGGTAACAAGAAAACTTCTTTTGAACGCGGCAAAGCAGTTCAATGCCTTTGCTCTCGGTATTCCGCGAAGACTTACGGATCCGCAGAGCGGGCTTCGTATCATGAAGCGGGAAGCGGCTAAACAGATCGACTTCCATCAAGATAGGATGGCGCACTGTTCTGAAATTCTACAGCTTGTGACTCGTTCGAATCTCGCTTGGGCAGAGGCGCCGGTTGAAATTCGTTATACGGCCGATACGCTCGCGAAGGGTCAAAAGCCGATAGACGCCTTTAAAATTGTGTGGCAATTAATTATCGGCGCATTTCACTAGGATATGATTATTCAAATTTTATTATTGGCGGTGCTGGCTCTCGCGCTTCGATTGACTTGGAAGCGCGCGAAAGAGCAAGTGATTCATCGGCGTGAAGCGGCGCTCTGGACCCTTCTTTGGGTAGGGGCGGCGGCGGTTGTTTTATGGCCGGATCTCTCAACGCGCATTGCGAATATTGTCGGTATTGGGCGAGGGGCTGATTTGGCTGTCTATGGCTCGATCATCCTCCTTCTGATTCTTGTATTTCGCCTCCATATCGCCCTTGATAAATTGGAGAGAACCATGACGACAATGGTGCGAAAGGATGCCCTTCGAGACCTTCCGGAGCTGGAAAAGAAAAAGGCACCTCAGGACATCGAGCAGAGTAGAGCCGAGCTATGAGTATGAAAGTTGTTCATTTATCATGCGTGGCTCCGCCGGAAATCGGAGGCATTGGAAG
>CBDULO010000046.1:0-6031 GCA_965368095.1 uncultured bacterium
CCACATGATCGATATGCGCATCCAAATAATCCGTATTCACGCGAACTCGATCGGAATACGTCGTTGTCGCCAAATTATAAATAATATATTGCCCGTTTCCGGTTCCGCCATAATTATTCGATGCATACGTCGTGAGATTCCCATCATAGGCATTCACTTCGTTTGTCCACTGTCCGCCCGGATCCGTATGGCTGTCCGGCGAAATCCACCCGGCCGGCGGCGGATCCCAGAACGGAATGGTATGCGTCAAAATGGAATGATGCTGCGTCTTTGCGCGAATCGTCGCAAAATATTTTTGCTCCTGCGTCCCATGCACCTTCCATACCGCTTCCCAAATCCCATGAAATGCATCTCCGCCAAGCAAGGTCATGGGCACGGTTTCTATCCCGCCCAAATCAACCTCAATCGACTCAATCCCGCGCTCATCCTTTATTTCAAAATGAATACGCATTTCATCACCCGGACGAACTTTCTTTGGACTCACCCAAGCGGAAAGAATTTCCGTCTGTTCATCGGCGGCATAGACTGGCTGAGAGGCGTGAACCACCTGACGAAAGCTCAAACCGCTATTGATCGAAGCAATTCTTGATGTGAACGTTGGAGCTTGCGCGATACTTATCCCGCAAGACACCGCACACCCGGAAGTCGCCGTTCCAATCATCCGCAATGAATCAGAGATCCCAGACGGGACCGTACCATTATCGAGCGCGTACTGATTGACCGCATTCAAAATCGTATTCACATCGGAACTTCGATGCGCATTTCTCGATTGCGCCAGTTGTCGAAACGGATTCAATGCGATAATCACAATCGCCGTGACAATCGCAATGATCCCAAGAACAAGCAATAACTCAATCAAGGTGAAGCCGGCATAACTCGATAGCTGTCTATTTTCTCTCCACAAAGAACCCATTCTCCCTTTATTTTACATGATAAGTTTCCATTTCAATAAAAAAGCAACGCAATATACATCTCCAAGCCTTGACAAAATGCCCAAAACATGGGAGTATTGCCCCCTAAACAAGCCCGCAAACGGGCAAGACTCGAACCTCCGTGAATACATGTGAACGTGTACCTGAAGGCCTCGGGTTGCATATAAAATTCACATGTCACAAAAAAAAGAAATTCATCTCAAATTCGAGGATCTCGATTTAAGCGAGAATTTATTAAAACAATTGCATAAGCTCGGTTTTGAAACGCCGACGCCGATTCAGCACAAAGCCATCCCCGCCGGTCTCAAGGGAGAGGATGTTATTGGTATCGCAAGAACGGGAACCGGAAAGACGCTCGCTTTTTCCATCCCCATGATTCAAAGAATGGCCAGCGGCGAAGAAGTCGGACTTATCATTCTTCCAACGCGCGAACTCGCGCTTCAGGTAGAAGAAGAGGTTCGAAAGATCGGGAGCTATTTTGGTATCAAAACCGCTGTATTGATTGGCGGCGCGTCCATCAACCCACAGAAAATAAAACTTCGACGAAAGCCGAATGTCATTATCGCGACCCCCGGACGTTTGATCGACCATATTCAACAGAAGACGGCAAATCTTTCAAAAATCACCTATCTCGTGCTTGATGAAGCCGATCGCATGCTTGATATGGGGTTCGAACCGCAAATCCAAAAGATTTTGGAAACCGTTCCAAAAAAACGACAAACCATGCTTTTCTCCGCAACCATGCCGGACAAGATTTCGAATATTGCCAAGAAATATATGAAAGCCCCGGTCCGCGTGGAAATCGCGCCGGCCGGAAGCACCGCGCAAACCATTGATCAAGAAGCATTTATCGTCGGACGGCACGACAAGCTCTCCCTTTTGAATCACCTCTTAAAGGAAACGGAAGGGCCTGTTCTAGTTTTTTCACGTACAAAACATGGCGCGAAGAAAATCACAACAAAATTAAATCGACTCAAACATAAGTCCGCGGAGATCCATTCAAATAAAAGTTTGAATCAGCGAAAAGAGGCGCTCGCCGGATTTAAGTCGGGAAAATACCGCGTGCTTGTCGCAACCGATATCGCTTCACGTGGAATCGACGTCGACAATATTTCTCTCGTGGTAAATTACGACGTTCCAGATCAGCTGGACGATTATGTGCATCGCATCGGTCGAACGGGCCGAGCCGGAAAATCCGGAAAAGCTGTGACCTTTGTCGCGCCTGAACAAAAACGCGAACTCGTAAAAATCGAGCGCATGATTCGCATGAGCATCCCGACAGCGCGAGACCTTCCTGCCGGCATGGAAAAATTGGAAGCCTCTTATTCTCCTCGTGGTGGAGACCGTGGACCATCCCCTCGTTCCGGTGGATATAACCGATCCGGCTCTTCATATGGCCGTTCAAAACCGGCTCACCGAAGAAGCGGGGGCGGGAAATCAAAATCATATGGAAGCTCGGACTCCGGTTCACGATCCGGTTCCGGTAAAAGCGCTTCAGGCTCTCGAAGAAGCGGTGGAGGTCGCGGAAGATACTCTCGAAAAGATGTGGATTATTCCGCTCGCGGAGAAGGCGCACCCATCCAAAATCTCCCGGATCAATTCCGTGCCGCGCCAAGCGCAGCGCCAAAAAAATCTCCGGCAAAAAAACGAAGTCCTGGAAGAAAACCTGCGAAAATAAATACACGAAAAACCCGTAGCCGACGAACCTCAAAGTAAAATAAAAACAATCCCTCGAAATGGGATTGTTTTTTTAACTCGCAACAAAATCCAAAACGGCTTGATCTACAATAATATCTTTTTCTCGTAACGGTTTCAAAAGCGTAATCCCCTTCATGGTCGTGCAACGACTCAGTGCCACATACATTTGCCCATGCGCAAATGCTCCCCACCCAATATCGATCAATACTTTATCAAATGTCTTCCCCTGCGCCTTATGAATCGTCACCGCCCAAGCGAGTGCGATCGGATACTGCGTATATGAACCGATCACATTCTCCTCATAGCTCTTCCCGTCATATGCATATTCAAAAATCTCCCATTTATGCTGCTCCACCTCCACCTTCCGACCATCTTCAAGCGTAATATACAGCGTCGGAAATTTATTCAAGCCGCTTTTTTTAATTCGATCTATCGTACCCAGATTTCCATTCACCCATCTTTTCGCCGGATCATTCGTCGTAAACATAATGCGCGCACCCTCTTTCACCTTGATGGACGCATCCGATGGCATCTTTCGCGTACCCAACTCTCCCATTGACTTTGCCTTCAGCGTCACTGATTTCCCCTCGAGCTTTTTTAACTCAAAATCATTCCGAAGTTTTGCCATTTTATTCGTCGTCGTGAGATGCACCACATAATCCGAATCATCCATCGGATCATAAAATTCATCATGCCGTTCATTCCATATCTCAATATCTTGCGCCCCCAGCTCACCAAGCCGCACCTTATTCAAAAGTTCAATAAAACCTTTTTCTTTTTGGCGATGAACCGTTTGCAGTTCCATGATCTTCGTAGATGTCTCGCGCATGCACTCAGCGGAAAAGAAATATGGAGACATATACTCAGTTTCAAATACATGCTTCTCATCTTTCGTTACAACGGGCGGAAGCTGAAAAAGATCTCCAATGAAAATCATTTGTACGCCGCCAAAAGGTTCCCGCGGCTTCCCGCGATTCAAACGCAACGCTCGATCGACACAATCCAAAAGATCGGCGCGCACCATGGAAATCTCATCAATCACAATGGTTTCAATCCCCTTAAAAAAATCGAGCTTGTCCGGATGCGCTCGACGAACAAGCTGCTTTCGAATCTTTGGATGAAAACCAAAAAAAGAATGAATGGTCTGACCTTTGACATTCAAAGCCGCAATACCCGTCGGAGCGAGCACAACATGCTTCTTTTTCGTTTTAGAACGAAAATATTTTAAGAGCGTGGACTTCCCCGTTCCGGCTCTTCCGGTAAGAAAAATATTATGATCCGTATGTTCAAAGGCATGAAAAACCCCTTCAAATTCCTTTGTAATTGTAATGCCATCCAACTCTTTTTGCGAAACTGTGTTACTCATATTTTTGCAAAAAACAGCTTAGCATAAAAGCTGCTCTGAAGAATTATCACGCTATTCCGGTTACGTACCGGAAAGATAACTGCCGCCGGGGCGCACAAAATGACACGTATAGCCACCGGGATTCTTTTGCAAATAGTCCTGGTGACCTTCTTCCGCAGGCGTGTAGTTGTTGAGCGGCTCGACCGTGGTGACGACCGGATTCTCCCAGCGGCCGGAATTATTCACATGCTGGATAAATTCCTCGGCCTGCTTTTTTTCTTCGTCATTCGAGTAAAAGATCGTCGAACGATATGACGAACCGACATCATTCCCCTGCCGATTCAATGTCGTCGGATCATGAATTTGAAAAAAGAAGTCGAGAAGCTTTTGAAAACTGGTCTTCTCCGGATCATAGGTGACCTTCAAAGCTTCGGCATGCCCCGGATGGTTTTGATACGTTGGATTTTCGTTTTCCCCGCCCGCATAGCCGGCTTCCGTGTCGATCACGCCCGGCTGTTTTCGAAACAGCTCCTCCATCCCCCAGAAGCACCCGCCTGCAAACACGGCTGATTTTGTTTCTTTTGACATACACTCCTGATGATAGCATGCCGTTTATTTTTTCTTTTTTTCTTCCGGTAAGGGCCTGCTTTTATTTCTGTCTTTCGGAAAGAATGCCTTCAGATTCTTATCGGCGAGCTTAGCCGTCTCGCTGACGCGCTTCTTTCTCGTGGGTTCGGTTTTGGCGCTATTGACCCATTCAAGAATTGCTCGCTTTGAAGACTGAGGGAAATTATCAAAATATTTCTTTGCCATTTTGTATTTCCGAAACGCCGTTTTGAGATCAGACGGAACCACCATCTTCTCCACCTTATCCAGCGCCTTCCATGAACCATCCTTCTTCGCGGCTTGAACCTTCTTCATGCCGGACGGCTTCATACGTTTTTCTTTGATAAGTCGGACGACGCGTTTTTTATTGATCGCCGACCAATTACTTCCTTTCTTGCGCGGCGAAAAAAGACGAAGCGTTCGCTTTTCATCAAGTTTACGAATAGTGCTGTCGATCCAGCCAAAAGCAATGGCTTCATCAATCAATTCATCCATCGGAATATACGGCCCCATCCCTTTTTTATGCGTCACGAGCCAAATCGACTCTTTATTCCCATGATGCTTGGAGAGCCAATCATGCCATTCCTTCGCCGACTTCACCGGCACGCGCTTATAGGAATCGAGCTTGCTCATGAATGAATGGTATCAAAAACCGCCGCTTATCGCGACGGCTTTTACATGGCAGGGAGTAAGGGAATCGCTGCTCGCTCCGACTCGCAGTCCGGGGCGGCTGCGCACCAATCCCACCCCATGGGATTTCTCGCCGCCCGTTCGATTCCAACTTCCGCTTATGTAAAAACACCGACCAGATGGCCGGCGTTTTTACATGGCAGGGAGTAAGGGAATCGAACCCCTGTATCAGGTTTTGGAGACCTGCGTTCTGCCACTGAACTAACTCCCCATTTAAGCCTCGTTAGATTAGTAGAAATCGCCCAAAAAATCAATCTTAGGCGCAAGATTTGCAAATTCCGTAAAAGGTCGTAGCCCGCTTCGTCACGCTGGCGAATTTCTTGCTCGCCGCCTCGATTGAGCGTGTAAACTCACAAGTCTTCTCACATGGAAACACATCTTCGATATCTCCACAGGATTCGCAGACAATATGATGATGATGCGGCCGCGACGCGATTTCATAATCCACGTGACCATGTCCAAGCTCATATTCTTTGACCAGACCCTTCTCCACAAAATCAGTCATCATGCGATACAGCGTCGTCGTATTTACATCGGGAGCCGCTTTCGCAACTGACCGAATACCGACCGGCTTCTTTTGTCCGGCAAGAAATTTCAATACCTCAATCCTGGCCGCCGTTGCACGGAAGCCGCTCCTCTTCAGAAGTTGTCTGAAATCCTCTCTCATCTTAGTGATGGTGATGCTCTTCTTTGCGCCAGTTATGCACGGCATACGCCACAAGCTCCTGAACCAGTACATAGCTGAATCTCAAGATAAGAG
>CBDULO010000047.1:0-5895 GCA_965368095.1 uncultured bacterium
CTTCGGTGTGGCGTGAACCCTCTTCTTGGATCCGTGACAATTTTGTCGCAGGTCAAAGCTGGAGAAAGGATTGATCCTTTGAAACTCAACCCCATGCTAGCGGCTTCAATTCAGCATTTGGCTGGAGAAGTGAACGTGCGAGTCATGCTCCCGTCCGGAAGTGTCGGGAGCGTCATGACATTTTTTGCCGGGATGTGTCGTATTCGCACATCCGGCAGAATGCCGGTCTTTGTCCCGGGGCCGTTCAACGGAAAGCGCGGCTTTACCTGGATCGAGTCTGTCGCGACTTGTGCCGAGGCGGAAGCTGACGGATGCGATATCTACGAAATCCGAAGGGAGGTATTCCTGGAGGAGGACTTGCCTCGTGCCGTAAGTCTTGGCGAGATCAAGAAGGAAGAAGCGGAGGGTCGAAGCAGTAAGTCTCTCGCGGCTTCAAACGGTGAGACATTCACCATTTGCGCGCCGACCCCGGAAGACTCCAACTGTCCGTTCTTCGACTTCACGCGCCTGACGCTCGACATACCCCCGATCGGTTATCCGCTTACGGGTACGACCCTCGAAGGACGGCGTAACATGTGGCTGAAGCGGAACCAGGGCTCTCACAGGCGACGCTGGGCCGCGTATCAGCGAATGATCCTGTTGCACGAGTTCGCAGAAGAGCGGCATGCGAGACGAGTGCTCGACAACGAGCACCGAGCTGCCTTCTCCCAAGATCGGTAGCACATTCCCCTCGGAGTAGGGTCAAATACTCCCGGCGAAGCTGACACGCCGATCTCTCGTCAGCACCCCACGAAGTCGCCTAGCTCGATATAGTGGGGCCTCTTCTTGGATCCGACACGTCTGTCACAACGACAGCCGTCGCGGCTCAAAGCTGGAGGATAGGACTTTGAAAAAGTATCTACCGAACAAGCTTGTCGGCAGTCTTATGGCTGTCGTCGCTGTACTCACTCTCATCTCTCTTTACGGGGGTGATAACGGGCACACGGACCTTTCTCAGGAGATCAATCTCCAATCTGCACCGGCAGCAACTGATCAGCCGTTGCGTCCGAGTGAGAACTTCCTTACCGAGGTTGCTCGAGGGAGGGACTTCTACACATCGGCACTGCGTGAGCTCACTCAAGGCGATCCAAACGGGGAACGCCTGTCGGCATGGCATGATAGCCACGTGACGTATGCTGCCGTTCTGCCTGGCACCGCCGAGCTATTCGGTGTTCCGGTGACTACACCGGTCACGCAGCCGGGGATTGTGATCGCTATGGTCAGTCCTGAGGAGCTTCGCGCCTTGGGGGCGGAATTCGTCAGTCCGTGGCAGTACGCTCCGCAGAACCGACGTATGCACGTTCTTCCCCCGGGGCAGTTCACTTCCGTATGGGCAGCGGCCATTCTGGCGCATGAACTCACTCATGCAATGGAGTATGACGCTGGCGTTCTTCCTCTGGGTCGTATGGCGGATGATACGCATCAGGATGGGGAAATTCGTGCATACAATGTCGAGATCAGACTTCTCGACAGAGCGACCGAAGGTGCATTGAGCCGGTTCGTAGATCAGATGATCGATGCACGTAGAATCGAGGAAACCCCTCGGGATCCAGTCTCAGATCGCATCCAGCCAACGCTTGACGAAGTGCGGGCATTCTCCGGTTTGTTTGAGCCTTCTGCCAGTGACGAGGAAGAGCTGACGCGCATAGTCGTGTTACAACAAGCGGCCAACTATCGGCTGGCAGACAGGTATCGACTCGGCGAGACTTGGAAGAGGCGTTATAACCTCTTCCTGGAAGAGCTGATCGCCGAGCGAATGAATCAGCCGGAACGGCTCACCCGCTAGCTCGGCGGTAAAACGAGCGGGTCATATTCCGGAACCAATTACAAATCCGGAAACAACTGTCCCGACGAAACTTTCACGAGTGTAGTCGGGCCTCTTCTTGGATCCGTGACAATTTCGTCATGGACCGAAGCTGGAGGAACGTTCAGATGAACCTTCGAAGCCTTTTGATCGCAGCCGTTCTGGAGAAGAACGGCGGACGCGTATTCGATCTGCTTCAGCAAATCGATCGCGCGACTACGGGTTCGTTCTGCGGAACCTTCGCCGAGCGTCCCGACTCGACCGTCGAACGAATTCGCGTGGAGATCCGGGACTTCCTGGATTCACTCGCGGCGGATCGTCATTCGGTCATCAAGATCTGTCTCGGTGACGGTGGCTACTCCCGCCTCATCATCGACCAAGATCGTGATGGTTCGATCGACGTCTTCCTGACCGGAAACTCTTCCCGAAAGGCGAAGGAGAACTGGTCCAAGCTCATCGAAGCGTGAAAGCGTTTCCGGTTATGCCTCAAGACCGAATCAAACTTTGGGGCCTTCACTTGAGAGTCCGATATAATCCGTATCGGGAACTCAAGAAGGAGGATCGGACCTTGAAAAAGTTCTTTCAGAAATTGATCGCCTTCTTTCTCGTCTACCCGGACGAGAAGAGGCAGAACGTACCCAAGCGTGTCCCTACTTCGTTCACGAAGTACCTGCTGAAAAGCTGGCTCGGAAGTGTCGGTCTTGCGTTAGTTTTCGGCGGGCTTATCACCAGCGCCTGCTTCCTGCGGCAGTACATGCTCGTGATTATGGGCTTGGGCGAGCTCATCATCGGGATGTACTTGCTGAGCTGTTGTTACGAGAAGTGGCGAGCGGCATACAGGGGGCAGCTGAGCCATCAGCGCTCCTATCGGAATGAGCCTGCAAGCGAGGTAAGAAATGCACCCGCTCCGAGCTTTGTTCGGATAGGCTTGATCCTATCGAGCCTAATGATCATTGGCTCAATTAGCAGTGTCGCACTTGATAACCAGGTGCGAGATCGCGCACTTCCGGGCGCAAAGGAAAATCTCAGATCCCTCGTCTATGAGGCTGGCGAAGTATGCCATCCCGCTGACGAAGGAGTCACGATTGAATGTCCGGTAAAGGGTGAGGCGCCACCGTGCCTTACCGTCACGCAGTTCTGTGATCCGAACCACGGAAACAGGGCAACGGCTTGCACCGTGAGGAATGTTTGCGGCGAAGACCTTCCTGTGAACGGCATGTCGTCTAGTGACGGTTGTCGCTTGGGAGAGCGGCGCAACTGCAGCACGGAAGACTTTCGGTTGGGGCATAGTTGGTGCAACGCTCAAGGCCAATGGCTTGATTGTGTGCCCAGACCTCAAATCGGCGATGAGTGTGTCGTTGGTCGTGGAGCCTGTACCTCAACAGGTGTCATCGTACTCACGGAAGGACTAGTTGAGTGCGATGCAGTGCCTGGCGACCGTACGGTCGAGGTCTGCAACAACGGCATCGATGAAGATTGCGATGGAAGCACGGACGAAGGTTGCACCCGCTAGCTCAGCAGTAAAACGAGCAGGCTATATCCCGGAGCCTATTCTAAATCCGGAAAAAATCTGCCTGACAAAACTCATCGAGTCGCGTCGGGCCTTCACTTGAGCTTCCGATATAATCCATATCGGAAACTCAAGAAGGAGGAAACTTGAAAAAGCATCGAAAGAACCGGCGGGTCTCTCGCATCATTCCGAAGCGGCCCGAGCCGCCGAAGAACAGGCGAATCAAGGACGTGAGATCGTCCGCGATGAACCGTCTCATATTCTGGTTCATCCTCGCGCTCGTGACGCTTTGCTCGAGCACGGCGACCATGTACGTCACTTTTCTCGATCTGGGACTGGTGTCGGAGAGCGCGGTCGTGAATCTTCTCTGGATCTACAGCTTCGCCTCACTCATATTCGGAGCATTCTGCGTCAAGCAGACCTTCGATGCGTGGGACGAGGTCGTGCGCCACACGGAGAAACTGGATCACGGAGAAAAGCTTCAGATCCAACACTCTTCGCAACTTCACTGACGCAAGTCAGCGGTCATGCCTCAGGACCGACGAAAACTCTGGGGCAGCTTCTTTGGCTTCCGAGGCGGACTCGGAATTCAAAGAAGCACCTTCTAAACCTTGACAAAAACAGAAAAATTGGTAAGGGTCATCATACGATCACCCCAAAGAAAGGGTAAGCATGTTCAAGTTCATCTTGGTGGTATTCGCGATCTTTCTGCTTTCGCCGACCGTGGCGAGCGCAGATATGACGGTTACCGTTCTCACCATTCGATCGGCGGAGGGTGACGACGAAGCGGCGAACGGCCTCACCGATTCCATTCGCGTACAGGCGAACGAGCTTCCGGGACTTCGTGTCTCGGATATCGATATTCGCCTGGAGCAAATGACTATCGCGCATGATTGTCAGCCTGAGCAGGAGGGCTGTCTCGGCAGAATTCTTCGCGGCCTCACTCACCCAACCGGCAGCCTCGTATTCGGACAGATGCGGCGACGTATCAACCCGGACGGCTACGATCTGATCGTGGACATGGCTCGTTACGATGCGCTCGAAGATCGCGTGGTACACACGCTCACAATCGAGCTTCGGCAAACTCCATCGGCGGAGAGCATTCGCGAGGCGGCAACGCGATCCGTCACCGAGCTCTTTCCCGACTTCATGGGGAGCGTACCACCGGAGCCGACGGCATCCGGGTTATCGGGTACGGAAGCGACACCATCCGCCAACGATCCCGGCTACCAACCGACGCTCTTCGGCCATCTCGGCTGGGTAGCCGTTGGACTCACGGCTGTCTCTGCCGGTCTCATGATCGGGAGCATGGTCCATCTGCATTCTCTGAATGAAGATGCGGCCTGGCAAAGCTACCGCGCACGGGTACCGATCACGGTAAACGGCGTCGGGCAGAACGTCTGTCAAAACGCGCGCGCAGGCACCGCCTGGGGCGCATCCGACGAAGAGCTGGCGCATGCCCGCTCGACCTGTGACCAGGGTGAAGCCTGGGAAACGGCGCAGTACGTCTTGATCGGCGGAACCGTCATCTTCGGACTCACGTCCATTGCCCTGCATATCATCGATATGGTGGGGCAAGGCATGCGCGACTTTCACGGCATCGCCCTCGTTCCTTCATTCGGTCCGGACCATGGGTACCTTGGTCTGACCGGCACCTTCTAGTCTCGTAAGAGACGTCTCACTCAAAGCTCGGAGTTCGCTAACGCGGCTCCGGGCTTTTTTCATTTCCTCATATCATTGCTACCATGTCCGTATGAAAAAAATCCTGACGGTTTTATTGAGCTTTGCGTGCATGATCGGTTTCGTGAATAGCGCATCGGCGCAAAGTTTCGAGCAAATAATTGATTTTAACGTGCAGGCCGATCTCACTGAAGATCGTCTTCTCACCATTACCGAAAACATTACCTATGATTTTGCGAACCTGAATCGTCATGGAATCTTTCGCGTGATTCCGGAGCGGTATGATCGGAACGGGGCAAAGTATCGTTATCGATATGACGTGGGCGAAACCTTGCTGGATGGAGAGCCGGTTCAAAAAAAAGTCACGCAGGAAGGCGACTCGATTCGCATTCGTTTGGGCGATCCGGACGAAACAATTACGGGAACGCATACCTATACCATTACCTATACAACGGATCGCGCGATAAATGATTTTCCAGATGAAGGCGTACGGGAGCTGTATTGGAATGTCACCGGGAATGACTGGAATATTCCCATTCAGAGCACAAGCTTTGTCTTGAAGGGTCCGGGTGAACCGAGTGAGCTGATTTGTTTTACGGGAGCTTATGGCTCGGATGAAAGTAATTGCGATATCGAAGCGAGCGGGGATACGGTCCGGGCATCGACCCGCTCAAATTCCGTCGCGGCCATCCCGGATCTCTTGCCGCTTCAGGGGCTGACTATTGCTATTCGATATCCGGAAGAATTGATTGCTCCCATTTCTCTGCAAACAAAAATCTCAAATTTCATTTCCGATAATGGCTGGGTCTTTATCCCTCTTCTTGTTTTCGGAATCATGTACGCGCTTTGGTATGCAAAGGGG
>CBDULO010000048.1:0-5894 GCA_965368095.1 uncultured bacterium
ACACGGACGTCATAGTCGCCCGGCGTGACATCGGTTGTTCCAAGGCTTCCGATTTCACGAGGCACTTTGACGACAATACTGGTATCGGTCCAAAAATTCAGCGAGCATTCATCCGGAAAGCTGACATCGGCGCCCCCTTCCTCATCCGCGCTATTTTGAAATACGACTCGACCGACACGCGAACCAAAGTTACGACCCGTCAATGTAATATATTCGCTTATTGGCCCTTCCCCCGGTGAAATCGAGTCAATCTCAGGCACCGCTCCGGTGCCGCGCTCCAAAATCGTATAGGCGACCGAGTTCGATCCCACGCCGCTACTCATAGCCGTTACGCCATAACGCGCGGGAGTATAGACCGGCGTATTCAAACGGATACTTGCATCCGACCAGGAGAGGAAGGATGTCACTTCGCGATCATTGAAAAATACGGTGTCCGAGCTATCTCCAAGTCCGGCTCCCACAAGCTCGAGCGGTTCACCCGGCAGGCCCGCAGATGGAAGCGCGCCACAGAGACCGGGTCTCGCGACATCATTCACGACATAATCATCCAAAACGGGGCCGATATCGTTATTTGTCGTGTCGAGCAAGGTTGTTGAGGCATTTATAAGTTCAATTGGACCGGTGATTGCCGTATCGGGAACCGCGACAATGACCTGTCGTTGCGACCATGTGGAAATCCCAGCCGCCGAACATACGGCGGGCGCCGTTGCCACCTGCCCATCATTAAATGTGACGGTTCCTGGCGCTATTCCAAAATTCGCTCCTGAAATGGTGACCAGCGTCCCGGGACGGCCATCCGGCGGCGTGACTCCCGTAATCACAGGTTGCTCCACACAAACACCCGCCGTACAGACGCCGCTCGCGCATTCGTCTCCCGTCGTACAGCTCCCTCCGGAACAGGCGCCGCAAGAACCTCCGCAATCAAGACCGGTCTCGTCCGCATCGCGCGTTCCGTTAAAACAATGAGCCGGCCTCACATAGACAGAAACCGATGAACTCAAATCAGAATTGGAATCAATATCAAATGCTCTCGCCTGAATCGTATGGCGCCCTAAAGCGACACCTGTCGTATCCCAAAGCACGTCCCCTTGAAGCGTTGTTTCAGTTGTCGGTGAGGTGATAGTTCCGACCTCGGCGCTATCTACCAGGGTCTCAATATATGAAATACCCGCATCATCGGTCGCTCTTGCTGTAATAACCACCGCATCATTCACTGAAACATTTTGCCCATTAAATGGAGCAAGGATAGATGCATCAGGATCCGCCGTATCTATGAGATCCCCCGTTGTGAACCGCCCTTCACATGCCGGAGCAAATCCGCCGCAAGCAAGCGATTGACCGGTTGACGATTCAAGATCTCCACCGGCTCTCGCGATAAACTCGGTATTTTCATCAAAACATTTTCGGTCAGAAGCGGGTGCCGGACAGTCTGCATCCGGAGTAAATGTGACAATAGCTCCACTCACAGAGACAGTTCCGGCAACAGGCGCGCTGTCTGAGGCGCGAAGAACTTCAATATGTGAAACAGCGGATGCATCATTCACTGAACGTGAGAAAATAAATCTCACCTGAACATTTCGGATAGGAATATCTCCTTCCGGCGTGATGGAACGTAATTGAAATGCGCTTGAAGAACCGCCGCCGCCCAGACCGCCGCCCGGTCCTCCGGCGCCGCCGCCGCTTCCGGCACCGCCCGGATCCGTCGCCTGCAATAATTGATTAATCACAAAGGTCGCGATCGCCCAAGAGGAAAGTACGATCACCAAGCCAATGATTGAATTTCGGATATAGGCTTTTGCTTTTTCAATTTTTTCCGGATCGCCGCCCGATGTCATCCACAAAAATCCAGCATACAAAATGAGGGAAACGAGAATGATTCCAATAAGGCCGAGAAAAATGTTGATAATTCTCGCGGCGATTACTCTCGGATCATTTGCTTCAAGGACAATAGTGTCTCCCACCGCATCTAAGCCCGTATCAACCTGCGCATATGCCGGGGTTGGAGATGAAAAGCCAAACGCCCCCACCATGGCGAGGATGCAAAGAGCCGAAAGGGCGAGGCGTTTCAATATACTCATGGGAGTGGTGTTGGGTCAGGGCAAAGCGCTGAAGTCGATCGTTCGTCGCAACAGTGCGGAGAGCCGGTACAAGAATCGGAAGATGCCGGGTTAAAGCAGTTTTGGTAGACATTCTGAACTCCCGCTTCAATGGTTGGATGGTATTCAGGCGTTCCTCCAGCGGCGTCCGGCATCGGTGTATAGAGTCGATGCGCAATGGTCGAGCGTCCGGCCACCGGAATATCACCAGGTCCAGCTTCTGCACCTGTGTCGGTAAGCACCGTTTGTCGAGGGGTATACCAGAATGTATCGATCAACCCGGCCGGTTCATTTGTTCGAATGAAAATATTATCCGAGTTCACCGTAGAGGCTTGTAAAATTGTATCAAAACGCGCGCTCGGCTCGGAATCCACAGGGAGATTGCTTGAATCCGCATAGTCTCCCGCAATCGGATCTGTTTCCACGATTCGAGGCGCATCTAAATTTGGATCCAACAATGTGCCAAAATTCCATGTATAGTCGTCCGGACCTCGGCCTTCCGCCGTTCCATTCGCGTCTCCATCGAGAGAATTCCCCACAATATCGGTGACGCCGTCGAAACCGGAAGACGTGAAAGCCGCGAGCGGCGGATCATCGGAAAGCGTGGCGGCGTGAGCCGTGACATTGATACTGCTTTCGGTTGGCAGGCAAAATACCGTTCTTCCGCAGGAATTCGTTCCACATGCGAGATCGCTCACGAATTCCACAGTTCGATACTGATTTGAAACTTTAAACTCACCGCTTGGACGAACCGTCGCTCCTCCGGCAATCGGCGTGCCGTCGATTTCAATATTTGTAAATCCCGATCCGGCCGTCACCACTCCGGAGGCAGTTGTCGGATCAACGGCTTCATTAAAATTGATTTGCACAATGATATTCGGTGCATACCGTCCGCCAGAAACCGGAATGACCGACGTAATTCTTGGCGGCGTATTGTCCACGAAGGTCGAAACTTCGAATTGCCAAGCATATCCATCGTCAAAGCTTCCGGAAAAAGCCGGACTTCCATCTTCTCGCAATAGCCCTGTGCGTCCGGAAAGAAGCTCAACGCTATAATTCGTGTCGACGGTCGGGCTCCCAAGAAGTTCAGTGGGACGAATCACGAATGTTTGGCGGTCAGGCGTAAAGCTCACGCGCGCCTGGTCCGTACGAAGCGCATTATCTCTTTCGCCCGTAAGATAAATCTTGACAACGTCGTCGTTCAATCCAATGGTCGTGCTTGAAGCCGGATCGTCGCTCAAATCGTCCGGGGTGCCATTGTCGTCATAATCGCGGATAAATGAAGCGATTTGAATTGGTTCTTTAAAGGTAATAATAATCGGTGTATTTCGCGGCACATTTCTCGCGTCACGGAATGGGATATGTGTTTCGATAATTCCACCGCCAAGGGAGCCCGCTCTTGAAGGGAAACCGCTCCCTGAGCCGAATGCTCCCGTTCCGCTCGTTCCTCCCCCGCCGCCAATTGCACCTGTTAGCTGCTGAAGGATAAAGGTTGTAATTGCAAATGAAGAAACAACAATAATCAAGCCAATGATGGCATTTCGGATAATCCGTTTTGCCTGCTCAACTTTATCCGCTTCTCCGCCGGAGGTCATCCAGAGATATCCGGCATATATGAGAAGAACAAGAAGAACGATACCGACGAATCCAAGCACGATATTAATGATGCGACCGATGATGACCGGAAGATCCGCCTCCCCTGCGGCGATTCCGCCAGCTTCGCCCACCGCTTCAAGGCCATTGGTGACATCCGATTGCGCGAAAGACGTTTGCGGCAAAGCAAACTGCACGGCGAATAAACAAATGAAAATAAAAAGCGCTATTTTGAAAATACGCCACACATTTGTGCGCTTCAAAATAGTGCCACTTTTAATTGAGCTCTCCCTAAGCATGGAAAGAAATATCCCGTACAATCGAGACACTCTGATTTTACCTCGAAATCAACCTTTGCACAATTTCACGAACATCCCCACCATCGGCGCGTCCGTCCACCGCCTTCATCGCAACGCCCATCGCTTTTCCAAAGTCGGTTTCCTGACTTTTTTCGAGAGCATCCTTCACGATTTGTTCCAACTCTTCTTTTGGAAGCGCCGGCGGCAAATACGCGCTCACGATATCAATTTCCGCTTGCTGTTTTTCTACTAAATCCTGTCTTCCCGCGTTTGAAAAATCAGACAGTGCATCCGTATATTGTTTAATCATGGTTTTCAGCACCGCCTGAACGGCTTTTTCATCAAGCTCTTTCCCAAGCTCGATTTGCTTATTCTTTATTTCGGAGCGCATCAAACGCAAAACGGACAAGCGTTGCTCGTCCTTTGCTTTCATTGCCTCCTTAAATTCTTTGTCGATTTTCTCGAATGTAGACATGTTTAGCGTCTATAACGACCGCGCTTCTCTTCTTTCAATTGCCCGGTCTTCAACTGATACTCATATTCCGCGCCCTTTTGCACACGACGCAATGCCGCATGTCGGCGCTTGTTTTTGCTGTCAGGCTTCTCTAAAAAGCGTCGGCGCTTTGTTTCAATTTGATTTCCACTTGAATGGAAACGTCTTGAAAAACGTCGCATGAGCGAGTCGAAACTTTCATTCTTTTTTCGTTTAACTTCTACCATAATGACACTCCTTTCCAGTGGGCTTGATAGTAGCTTCTCTTAAGCCGCTCGTCAACCCTAAGCGGTTTTACCGGATTCCGCGTTTTCCGCGAGACTAGCCAGTTTTTTCTTGACGGCTCCAATGACCTTTTTTACGTCAATGATTTCCTGGGTACCGGCATCCATATCGCGAATAATCGCCGTTCCATCCAAGACTTCTTTGTGCCCGATCACAATGGCCCATTTCGCATTTCGTCGGTTCGCAATTTCCATTTGTGCTTTAATATTCCCTTTTGAAAAAGCTTCAGCAACAGGCACGCCTTCTTTTCGAAATTCTTCAAAGAGTGAAATCGCTCGTTTTCTCCCCTTTTCTCCGAGCTGAGCCAAAAAGATATCGCAGGGCTTCAATTCATAGGTTCTTGGCTGGTCGTCTTTTCTATCCTTGTCCTTCAGCTTTGACACGATGCGATCGAGCCCCAAACTCATGCCGGCTCCCGGCGTTTCTTCACGGCCGCCGAGCATAGGCACAAGCGGATCATAGCGCCCTCCGCCGCCAAGCGCGCTTTGTGCACCTTCAGCTTCATCAGCCGCAAAAAATTCGAACACGGTTCGTTCATAATAATCGAGACCGCGCACGAGGTATGGATCGAATTGATATGGAACGCCCACCTCATCCAGATATTCCAAGACGCGCATAAATCGGTTCTTCGAATCCTCGTCGAGCCAGTCCGCAATCTGCGGAGCCTCTGCCTTCAGTTCTTGAATGGCCGGATCTTTTGAATCCAAGAGGCGCAGTGGATTTTTCAAAAGCCGCTTCTTGTCATCGTCAGAAAGTTTTGCACGCTTTGTTCTGAAGTATGCAATAAGCGCCTCACGGTAATTTGCTCTTGAATCCACGGTTCCAAGAGAATTCACCTTTACTTCGGCCTCGATGCCGAGCTCGCGCAAGAAATTCCAGCCAACAATAATCAGCTGAGCGTCAATCACCGGATCGTCATCTCCAATGACCTCGTATCCCGCCTGATAAAATTGGCGATAACGCCCGGATTGAGGCCGATCATAACGAAACATGGGACCGAGATACCAAAGCTTTTGCGGCTGCGGAAGATTCAGCATTCCGTGCTGGACATAGGACCGAACCACGGAGGCCGTGCCTTCCGGTCGAAGAGATACCTGTTCCCCGCCTTTTGTTTCAAAAGTATAAAGT
>CBDULO010000049.1:0-5858 GCA_965368095.1 uncultured bacterium
AATGTGTTCTTGTCAAACCCACCTACTCCAACAATCCCCGCACGTCTTCCCAGGTCAAAGCCAAGGCCGACGCCTCCTGCTCTTCCACAAGCGCCTCAAATAATTGCTTCTTTTTCTCCTGCAAAGCCACCACCTTTTCTTCCACGGTTCCCTTGGTGACAAGTTTATACACGTTCACGGTTTTCGACTGGCCAATACGATGCGCGCGATCCATAGCTTGCTGTTCGACCATTGGATTCCACCAAGGATCGAAGAGAATCACCGTGTCCGCCTCGGTAAGCGTCAAGCCCGTTCCGCCGGCGCGAAGCGACAGTAAAAATACACTCACCTTCGGATCATTGCAGAATTTATCAATCTCCGCTTTTCGATCTCGCGTCTTCCCCTCAATCGTACAATGACCGATCTTATGCTCATCTAAACTATCTCGAATAATATCGAGCATGCTTGTGAACTGGCTGAAGAGCAAGACCTTATGCCCGCCGTCTTGCGCCTGACGGACTAGCTCAAAGACATGCTCCATTTTCCCGGAAAGCTCCGGGCCCTTTGGCAGCCTTCCATCAACAAGCGCCGGATGATCGCAAATGCGGCGCAACTTCATAAGCGCGCTTAAAATTTCAATGCGGGAACGATCAAATCCCTTTTCTTCCACGACTCGATTCACCTGCTTCTTCACCTCTTCAAGCGTTCTCGCATAAACAAGGGTCTGTTCCGGCGTCAAAACACAATGCTGGGTCTGTTCAATTTTCGGAGGTAATTCCGCAAGCTCGGATGCCTTAGTACGGCGCAAAATAAACGGCTGGATTTTTCGCTTCAATTTTTCAAGCGGTGCCTTTTCCCCATTTTGCTCAATCGGCTTTTCATATTCCTTTGTAAATTGCTTTACTGTGCCAAAAAAGCCCGGCATCAAGTAATCAAATAGCGACCACAATTCTTTAATACGATTTTCAAGCGGCGTTCCGGTAAGCGCAAGACGCATCTCGGAAGGGAGAAGCTTTACCGCCTTCGCCGTCGCCGTGGAAGGGTTCTTGATATATTGCGCCTCATCCAAAACCGCGAATTGAAAACGGATGCCGGAAGCCAGATAATTCTTAATATCACGATGCACGGTTGAATACGCGGCAATCACCAGATCATAGTTCTTCGCTTTTGCGATCATCTTTTTTCGCTCCTCCTGCGTCCCGTCAATCACCATGGTTTTCAATTCCGGAGTGAATTTCGCCGCCTCTTCCTGCCAAGGCAAGAGCAAGGTTTTCGGGCAAATGACAATACTCGTCTTCCCCTCTTCCCGCGCCATTAATACAAAACTTAAAAGCTGCAAGGTTTTTCCTAAACCCATTTCATCGGCCAGTACCCCGCCAAAACCATACTTTTTCAAAAAGAATAGCCAAGAGACGCCGTCCTTCTGATACCTTCGTAAAATCGGATCAAGTTCAGGAGAAAATGTTGCCTCCTGCACAAGCTTTCCCTCTTTCATTTCTTCAAAGAAACGATCAAGCGCCGCGTCGGTTTCAATGGCGCGCTTCATTTGCGAGTCCTCAAGCATGGTGAGAAGTTCCGGCGCAAAATGAAGGCGCGAACGATATACCCCGTCTTCCGTTTCTTCCGCGCGCTTCAAAACCTCGCGAATTTGTTCCAGTTCGGCATTCTGCTCAAGCTCGATAAATCCGCCCTTGGGATCACGAATAAACGGCTTCCCGTCAATCACCGCTTGGCGCAATTCACTTGCCGGTACGTCTCCATGTTCGCATTGCCAGTCAATGGAAAATTGAAACCATCCCTGTCCGCCCTCCTGAATATGCCAGACGGAAGACACACCCGATTGATTAATCCGCAAGCGGCCATCCGCTTCATCAGTAATGCGAACATCATAACGATATTCAAGTTCCGGCAAAACTTCCTTTGCGAACAAAAATAAATCATCTTCATTCACGCGAAAGATATGCTCTTCGGATGTCGGCAAAAGCGGATAATTTGCCTTCAGCTCCATATACGCCTCCTCTTCCAAGGCGACATCCCGATCAGGCTCGTATTGGATAATGCCGCGCTCATCCTCCTCTTCAATAAGGGGCGTGACCGTCGCTCGAATCGGCACTTCAACCGGCCCATAACTCGCATATGCTTCCAAAAGCACTCCGCCTTTTTCGTCGGGTGTAATATCAAAATGAATCAGGTCAAGAACCTGAAGTCTTACGCGTTTACGATGTAATTTTGGCTTTTCCATCTGAAATCGGGATACTATCAGATTTACCGAGAAAAATCAAATGACTCTATTTCATGTTCATTGCAATAGATGTACACTACTTTTTAATATGCCAGTTCCTCCTCCAAAAAAGGCAAAGCGCGTTCACGAAGGCCCGCTCGCGGATATTTACCAATGGGAACAAGAGATGTTCGACGGCTCCAAACGCACATTCGAATGCTTTGTCCGAGCCGATACAGCCGGCGTGCTTGCCTTTCTCGATAAAGACACCTTGCTCATGACGAAACAAACTCAACCGGGGAGAGGAAGAAAAGAATTATTCTTCGATCCTCCGGGCGGCATGATCGATCCGGGAGAAACGCCAAAACAAGGCGCGGCGAGAGAACTGACAGAAGAAACAGGATATGCCGCCAGAAAAATGAAGCTCTGGTCAAAATCCACGTTCGACGGCATGGTGCGATTCGAAGAATTTGTGTTTCTCGCGAAAGATCTGAAAAAGACGCCTGAACATAATCCCGAACATGCCGGTGAAAAAATCGAGCTCATTGAAATGCCCTGGAAACAAGCGGTCGAGCTCAGCCTCACCCATCAAATGCGACGACGTGATATTATGTTAGCAATCCTCGCTATGGAATTTGATCCGAAACAGAAAGCGCGGCTCAAAACATTTTTGCAATCATGAACAACCGATCAGCTCTCGCCATTCTCGGCTATATTCTTATCGGCGCCATTGCCACCGGAGCAGGGACCGGATTTTTTCTTTACCGATCAAATGCCGATCGCGCGGAACTCATGGAAAGCAAAGTGCAAGCGGAACTGCAGGCGGAAGAACTCCTTGCCGCGAGCCAAGAGATCGCGGAAGAAGCCAATCAAAAACTCGAAGAAGCAAGTGAAGAGGTCGCAAAAACAAGAGAGCGCCTTCAGCGCCTTGAAGAAGAGCGCCGCATGATCAATCAAGCAACGCCCCTCGCGCGCTCAACAAGAACACAGTACTGGAAAGAGGTATTGAGCCTTCCGCTCGGCGTCACGGTACGCGTGCCAAAAATAGGTGAGGAATTACGAAATGACGAACAAGCGCTGATCGTTGGAACAGAGCAAGCCGAACAGCCTTGGATTGAAGTAAAACCATATAGCGTAGAAACCGAAGAGATGCTGAAACGAAGACTTGTAGACGCAAACGAAGTCTATTTCCTGGTTTCAGGACAATTGCTCGTTGGAACGAAAGGGAAACTCATCGACACGAATGAAGAGGGCTACGCCATTCGCGTTCAGTCATCCGGAACAAGTACCGTGCTCATCTGGGCAAAAGAAGATGCCGGATTTAAATCATCAGATATCATCGACACATTCTCCAGTCTCACATTTCGATCATGACGCCTTTTTCGACCGCGCTTCGTTGGTACAAAAAACATGGCCGGGACTTGCCTTGGCGCAAAACTCGCGATCCATACCACATTCTTCTCAGTGAAATCATGCTCCAACAAACCCAGGTGGATCGCGTGATTTTTTATTATCGCGCCTGGCTAAAACAATTTCCAAATTGGCAAGCCCTGGCCAAGGCAAAACGAAGCGAGGTGATTAAAGCCTGGTCCGGCCTCGGATATAATCGCCGCGCGCTCTTTTTAAAATCCGCCGCTGAAGAAATCGTGAAAAGCGGAGTGCCGGAAACGGAAGAGGGCTGGCGCGAACTAAAGGGTGTCGGCCTATATAGTTCCCGCGCTGTTTCCGCCTTCAGTCAAAAAAAGCGAACCCTTCCAATTGATACGAATATTCGTAGAATTCTTGGGCGAGTTTTTTTGGGCAAGCCGTTTCCTTCGGAAAAAGACGATACAAAGATCGAAGAAAACGCCATGAAGCAATTCCCCTCTCGCGGCGCGTTTTATGATGTCCCCCAGGCGCTATTTGATCTCGCAAGCCTGTACTGCACGAAAGCGCCAAAGTGTGCCGCATGCCCGCTCCAATCACAATGCTTAGCCGCGCCCAAGTTTCTTTCAGGACAAGTTCATATTCCCAAGCGAAGCAAGAGAAAGACAAATGAAAAGATTCGACCCGGAAAAAAATATCCTGACCGGATTTATCGAGGCAGGATTCTTCAACTCGCCAATCAGGAAAAACGCGTTCCAATAAGCACGATCGGGAAGAGAGTTGATCCTCATTTCACACGCAAAGATCAGGAGTGGATCATGCACATGCTTGAGCGCCTTGAAAAAGACCGGCTCATTGAAAAAAAGAAGGCGTATATTCGCTTACCCAAGTCTTGATCCTTTCTTTACGAAGGAAGGGATTGACGACCTTGCCGAATTCATGTAGTTTGCAAGTCCGTTCATTTTGGAGCGGGGTGACGTTGACAGAAAATCTGGTGCTTGTCGTCGACGACGATTTCAACTTTCATCAATCAATCGGTTTACTTACGGGGATAGCTTTCCCCGTGAAATTCATATCAGCCATGTCGCTGAAGGAGGCGGAGCGACTCTTTCGCGAGCACTATGCGAAGCTCGATGCCATTCTGGTTGATGGCTGCGTCGAAAGCAAGCAGTGCGACACCCTTCCCTTGATCCAACATTTCAAGGAAAGTCGGTTCAGAGGACCGATTATCGGCATCTCAAATGCACGCCACCTGCGTGCGGCCATGCACAAGGCCGGTGCAACCGACTTCTGCGGAAAACACGAGATCCGCCGCACCCTGGAGGAGCTCCTCTTTCCCCCTGAAGTGAAAAAGCGGGTCGCTCGACGCTGAGCTCACCGTTCCCATTCTGACGCGACTCTTACTCCGGAGTCGCGTTTAGATTTTAAATAACTGTTTCGCGTTTTGCGTCGTCTGTTCGGCAACATCTTCAAATGTCGCTCCCCTCACCTTCGCGACATGTTTTGCCACTTCCTCAACGAAAGCCGGCTCATTTCTTTTTCCTCGATATGCCCCCGGCGCAAGATAGGGCGCGTCCGTTTCTATTAAAAGTCTATTCATTGGAATCTGTTCAATCGTTCGATCAATAGCCGTGGACGGATTCTGTGTTTTTTTCAGCGGGAATGTCGCAATGCCATTCACAGCGACATATAATCCCAAGTCTAAAAGCGGTTTCGCCTCATCCCAAGTACCGGTAAATGAATGTACGACGCCGCGCGGTTTTTTTCCGCTCGCATGATATTCCTGGATGATTTCCGCCAGCCGTCCAAGCGCCTCACGGCAATGAATCACGAGCGGCAAATCCAAATCAAGCGCCACATCAATATGATGACGAAAACTTACCTCCTGTTTTTCTTTCGCGTCTTCCACATCTTCAATATCATCAAAACGATAAAAGTCGAGTCCGCTCTCCCCAATGGCTACAACTTTTTTTGAACTCACGGCAAGCTGCTTCAATACCTCCGGATCAATATAGGATTCAGAAACATCTCCCTCATTCTCATCGTGATAATGCGAAGTGCAGTGCGAAGGATGAAGCCCAACCGTCGCCCAAACATCCGATTGGCTTTCGGCGAACCTGATACCGCTTTGACTATTGCTCATCGCCGTGCCGATCGTGATCCCCCCAACCTTCTTTTCTCGCATACGCAAAAGCACCGCGTCACGATCGGCATCATATGCAGGAAAATGAAGATGACAATGTGTATCTATGAGTTCAGGCATTAGATCAAAAATCTAAGAAGGGATGAAAAT
>CBDULO010000050.1:0-5850 GCA_965368095.1 uncultured bacterium
TGGATCTCCCGCCGGGAAATCACCCCCAGATAATCTGACTGAGTTCTTATATTCACATACATGGGTTTGCGGATCCCGGAAGTGATCTGTGGCTCCACTGAAGGTAAATGCTTCACAGAATTCTTCCGAAGGACGGCAAAGCATTTCGCCATATTTTGTAATATCGTCTTTCAAATAGACTGTTTCAAATTCATCGACGCCCGATCGATCAATGCTGTACTTTGGTTTTCCAAATGCTCGACAGGATGCATTTTCCGGCTGGCAGGTCTTTGACTCATCGTAAATAAGGTAGAGCATGCGGTCCGCTTCACGCGTTGTTGTATTTGCTGGATAGGTGCTACTCGCGTCGTTAAATAGGGGCACGGGCACCGAATCCTCCATGAGGAAGTCCTCCGAGCCGACCGCATCGGAATTTCTTGTGTCAACAAATGCGCGACAGCCAATGGATTCTCCGCGACAAAGATTCGTAAATCTAAAGGCATTTACGGTATTCGCGAAACGATCTCGATATTGCTGACAGCCGAGCATGGCCTGCGGTTCGGGCGCGCCGGAATTCGACTGATTACATTCCGCCGGCGTATTCCAGCTGTCTTTTACGACATGCGCGATATCCGTCACCCGGCTTACGGAAACTTCGTCGAAGAAAATGATCGGCGAGGCCCCCAGGCTATCGGTGAAGGTCCAGAAGACTCGGGTGGATGTCGCGCCATCAGCGGCATTGAAGAGTCCGATGTCGTGGCGCTGCCAGTCTGTTCCAATTCGAACCGTCCCCACGGCGACCGGAGCTGCTCCCGGATCGCTTGCATCCGCTGTTGAAATGGTCACAATCGCGTCCGTTCTTCCCGGTGCCTTTGCCCAGAACGCGGTTCGGAAAAGCTGATCCGCCTCCGTATTCTCAATCACCGCGGAAGTCTGTGTCAGTCCGCCGGCCGCGTCCAGACGAAGCGAAGAGTCTCCAACGAGAAGCGATTCCGGCGACTGCGTTCCGCTTTCAAATGGGCCCACTCCATCTCTAAAGTCTTCTCGAAGCACGGTCAAAATATTTCCGGAGGAAGAACCATTATATGCACGACATCCCGCGAATTCCGCGCGACAAGTCCGGCTTTCCGGTACATGCGCTTGATAGACGCATTCCCCTGTTCCCGGATTGAAGGCTCCGCCCGTTTTGCTACAGTCATCGCTATTTGTTCTTGTTAAACGCCATGACGTACAGTCTTCGGTTGAAAGAATGGTTTGTGAGAAGTATCGATAAAATGGCGTCCCGGCGGAGTTATAGAATTGACGGCAATCGGGATCGAGTCCTGAACGCCATAGACCCTCATCACAGGTTGTCGGCTCCTTGAATGAGCCGTCCGGACTTCGTTTTTCAAGAATACGCGGCGGCGTCCCTTCTCCGCCTTCGCTAATCAAGCTCCATGTTCGAAGCTGGAACCCTGCATCCTCTGAACCTTCCCAAGTGAAATATGTTTCGGAAAGTGTATTTGGCGTCTGACAGGTACGGAGATAATTAAAGGCTGTTGTTCCCTCGCCGCCCGCGGATGCCGCTTCGATATTCGTGAATAATTCACAGCCGACATCTTCTTGTGAGCACTGGAGCCCCGTAGAGGCAATAAAGTAATCCGGACTCGTATCGGCATCGTCGCTGAATCGCGGATCGACATCGGCAACAAGGTCAAAGGCGCTCGCGCCTTTTCGATATTCCGCGTATCCAACACAAGACGCCGGACAAAGATCATTCGCCGAGAGAATCGCCGGAACCTCAGGTCCGCCATTTACGTTTGTATATCCCTGACACCCGGCATCGGCTTGACGACATACTTTTGCAAATCCGTCACAAGCGGGATTATCGGAATCCGCTCCCGTACATGCATATTCGTCCGGCGCGACCTTCATATGGACCACCGGCAAGCTCAAATTGATTCCATTTACAAAACTTGTAGCAAATTCGGACTCTTCCAACTGTACCGCGTCAATGAGCACATTCCCGGCAGTCTGGCGCACCTCAACAATTCCGCTCGCCGTAGATGTTGCCGCTAAGAATGAACACTGCATTCTCTGCCAAGTCAGTGAAAGGTCGTCTGAGGTAATTTGCGCTTCGGAAGGCGCCGCGTCACAGCCCGTACTTCTGAAATTCACGTCGAGTTCCGCACTTGGAACGGGTGTTCCATCAGCACGTAATTCTCGAACAGTGACTTGCGCGCGATTTGATGCTCCGGCCGTATCCCCATTTCTTGCAAAAAAGGAGATTGTGTAAATACGACCGGGAATCATGGTGACTTCCTGCGTATAGTCCGTTCCGGGAGTCGGTTCAAGAGATGCCGCGCCGTGAGAACCGGGCGCGCCGAGGCCCACTGTCGTGACCACGCCTGTTGGCGGTGACCAGCTTTCCGCCGTTTCAGCAACCCCCTCTACCACTTCAAAGGAAGGGTTCAATGCGAAATTGAGTGAAGAGCCGCCGATTTCGGAAGCCAGCAGTTTTGTACAGCCTTCCCCGCTCGCGGAACAGGTTTCTACGCCCGCATCAAAGTATGTTCGCGCCCCGGCATCAATCCAGGTTCCATCGCTTGCTCGGTCGGTTGCATAGGCCGTACACCCGACATTCTCCGCGCTACAGACGGCATGATCGAGCGTATTTCGCATGAACGAAACGCTTTGCCCGGATCTACTTTCATAATTCCTACAGCTTGCATATTGCGCAGGACATTCATCCGCATTAAATCGATATACATTTTTTTCCGCGACACAGTATCCATATCCGCCGACACACTCCCCTTTATCGTTTCTTTGCAAACATGTCTGAATATCACGACACTCTTCCATTCTCTGAGGAAGTCTTCGCGTAAGCAAGGTATCTCCATACCCCGTGAGCTGACATTGCTGAGTGAATGCCGTAATGACCCAGTTCGGATCAATGAGCTTACACCATGGATGCGCATCGTCTCGTTCCCCGCTGTCATTACAGTCTGAAAACCCTCGAACCGCTTCGGATAAAGTGACACAGCCATTTACATCGCCGCATCTATCAATATTTTCCTGCGAATTCGCCGCGAGTTCAAAGCCGACAGGCAGGATACGCAAGGCACGAAGCTTTTGAAGATTTCCGGCGCAATAGGCATAGGTATAACATTGCGAGTCCAAATTCTCTCTCGATAAGGTTTTTGGAAGCAAGCGCCAGTCCCCGTGAAGCATCCCCTCCTCTATTGCTTGTTTGATGGTGAAATTTCCTTGATCCGAGCGAGTCTGAATTGCTTGAGCAAGCCCCTCGTCGGCGGCACAATTCCACGTTCCGCGATTTTCCGGACAAGCGATCAATTCCGATACAAGCTCAATATCCGAGGTTTTGATCAATTGAACGTCGCGTAAATCAATATTTGCCTTTCTTGCATCCGTTTTTCCGGCAACCGATATGGAGTCGGGCCGCGTCAGTCCGCTCCCGCCAAGATTGATATTCCCGACAAGCCCGTCCTCAAAGACGCGCTCCATGAGCTTATTCACAAGCGTATTCAAGAAAACAGAAGCGGTATATACGGCAAGCTGAATCGCCCCTTCTTCAAATGCATTTTGTAAAATGGTATTTCGCACTTGACCTTGATCGGCGGACGGCTGTTCGACCAACGCGGTTTTTGTCTGCTGTTCAACCAAAGACGCCGGCGTTTTTGTAAATCCGGAGATTGAACCCTGCACATCTTTAAATCCGCCCGTCTCACCGCGATCAAGCTGCTTCTTCGCCGTATCGCTTGAAATCTTTCCAATTCCCCGTCCAAAAATGCTCGCGGAAACCGAGACATCGCTTCCACCCGGTTGGAAATTCGCGCTTACAAAATCCGTAACCTCCGCATTGGAAAGCGTGGTATAGAGCTCTTCATAATTATTTATAATGTCTTGAAAATCACAGCGCGGCCGAGGACGATCTGAACTTCCCTGCGGTCCGCCCGGCATGGATCCGCCAAAGTTCAGCTGGATACTTAAAAGCTGATTCGCATTCGGCTCACAGAGATCAAAGCCGATTCCCTGAAAGAATGAGTCATCCGAAAGCGAGCCGATGAAGGCTCCGGCCGTATCCCCCGCCACATCGGCCATATAGTCGCCGAATCCTTTTTCATATACGAGCGCTCCCTGCCCCTGCCCTCCAGAAGCAAGAGCCGTCGCGGCATCATAGGCAAGCTGGCCAAAAAACACCTGGGCCGCATTGAAAAACGCAACAACACCCGCTCTTGTGAGCGCGGTGAGAATTTGATCCAGAACCGTTTCAATTTGCTGAGGCGTATCCGCGACAACCGTCGTTGCGAGCTGTGCCTGCGCTTTTGGAACGAATACGGGACCGCCCACCATCATGACAGAAACAACCAGGACGGAAATCGTCATGGCTATGCGTGAAGTGAGTGAGCGTGTTCTCATAAAGGACTAAGGGGTTTCTTCAATTGACTCCTGAACTGTTTCTAATGGGTTCTCTCCTCGCTGTTTCGCGGCCGCCTGCTCTCTTGCCGTATTGATCTGGATCGCCTGATTATACGCGGCTTTATACACCTGTTTCACCCCTTCATCCGAGAGACTTGCGAGATCGCCCGGCGGAACAAGGTTATTCTCGATCAAATAGGCTCGGATCTCGGTCGTCGTCATGGTATCCGGCTCAGGCGGACTTGCGAGAAAGCCTTGCGCTCCAATGACCGAAGGGTCGTTTGCTCCGAGTAAAATCTCTTCCGCCGTTGGAACATCGGATGTTTCAAGCAAATGCGCGAAGGTGCTTGTCGATGCCCCGCCCTGCTGACTATTCACCAATTGCAAACAGTCTGTTCCCTCCGGGCAATTCGGATTTGTGCTTTGCGCGATCTCAATCGCATCGGTGATGCCATCCGAATCCGTATCCGGAAGATAGGCCGAGGTTTTGTACAAATAAATTTCGGCGTAATCACTTAAGCCGTCTTGGTCCGTGTCTTTTTCCTGTAAAATTTCCAGCGCTCGAGCATTCTCTTCATGCCGCTTAAATACCTCCTGCGAGAGTTCCAAAGCCGAGTTCGGAACAAGAAATGGAGACGTGAGACTTGCATGAAGATACGCCAAAGACAGGCCCAGGGTCAGGATACCACAAATGCCAAAAACACTCAGCGAAAAACGCTGGTCTCCGGAAAGCTCGTCCCACCATATCCTAAAGCCTGATCTTGCAGGGTTGTCGACCATAATTTACCTCCCCATTGTACCAATGAAACCGATTTTATGGGAGTGGAGGAACTGTTCATAATCTTTTCTCCGACTTCATGTTGTCAATTTCGCCTACAAATTGCTCACCTCTCCTCTTCATAGCCTTCAACTATGCCTCGTCATGCTTCGAAATTTTCGCTCGAAATATGCCAAAAATGAATCTATGCAGAAAGACCGTGAACAGTTCCATAAATTGTGGATGAGTTCGCGGAATTTTTATCTTGTTCCGTATTGAGTTTTCAGCCGGAATGCGTTAGAGTTTTCTTGCTTCCTATGCCGCTATTTAAGAAAAAAACCGATCCTGCCGCCCCGGCTTCCTCAACGGAAGATAATTGGTTCCAACAAACGGAAGAAGGGCAGCTATCAGTGGACGTTTTTCGCAAAGGAAACTATTTACTTGTACGAAGCACCATGGCCGGCGTTTCCCCGGATGAACTGGATATTGCGATTAACGGCGATTTGCTTACGATTCGAGGGCAGAGAGAATCGAGCCATGAAATCAAAGAAGATGAATGGTTCCATCAAGAATGTTATTGGGGGGCGTTCAGCCGGAGCGTCATCCTTCCCATGGATGTGGAGGCGGATAAAGCGGAAGCATCGCTCATCCACGGACTTCTTGAAATTCGCATTCCGCTTCGAGGCACCGAACAT
>CBDULO010000051.1:0-5804 GCA_965368095.1 uncultured bacterium
ATATAAGCTCGCTAATAAGATTAGGCGCGTGTATTGGTTCGTGTTTAGGCCTGAGCGCTTCGGCGTAAAGGTATTGATTCAACACGACAATAAGCTTCTGCTCGTTCGTCACTCGTATGGTTCTGGCTGGAACCTACCTGGGGGTGGTTATAATCCAAAAAAGGAAACGCCTGAAGATGCCGGAAGACGCGAAGTTGCCGAAGAGTTAGGGGTTCAGCTTACCAAGGTGTCACAGCTTGGAAGCTACGTGTCCACACTCGAATATAAGCGAGACAATGTCTACTGTCTGCATGCCTTCAGTGAAGGCGAATCTCTAAGTCCAAATGAAGAGATTGCTGAACACAAGTGGTTCGAACGGGAGGCTCTCCCAGAAAATCCCAGCACTGCAGTAAGAAAAGCACTTGAAATGCTCGAGTCGAAGGTCTAGTCTAGGCCAACACTTCTAAACTCCCGTCCGAGAATTCGGACGGGTTTCTTTTACATCCACCCCTTATTTCCTCTCAAAAAATCAACGCCGCTCATGGCGGTTTTTCCTTCCGGTTGAACTTCACTCAAAAGAAGTGAAGTGTTATTCCCACAAGCGACGGCTGGGAAACCTTCGTGAACAAAGCGTGTGCCTGGCTGTTTATCTGATTCTAATCCAAGTTCAGCTTTTAAAACTTTGACGCGCTTTCCGTCGAGCTCGAAGAAAGTTCCAGGCCATGGGGTAAAAGCGCGAACCATACGTTCAATATCCTGAGCCGGTTTTTCAAAATCTATCCTTCCGGATTCTCGTGACAAGATTTTTACAAAAGTTGCTTCATCATGATTTTGTTCACGTGGCTTCAAATCACCCGAGATATAGTCAAAAATTGTTTGAGGCAAAATCTTTGCACCAAGCTTTGCCAGGCGAGGGGAGAGGCTTTCAGTCGTATCATCCAATCTAATTTCTTCTTCAGCAATTTTCAATATTGGACCATGATCCATCTTTGCGTCCATAATCATGATAGTCACCCCCGTTTCTCTTTCTCCAGCAGCGATCGCACCAGCGATAGGCGAGGCGCCTCGGTATTTCGGCAAGATAGACCCATGCACATTTATCGAGCCATGTTTCGGAATGTCCAAAACAGCTTGAGGAATGATCTGCCCATAGCTCACTACGACATGAATATCTGCTTTGAGATCTTTGAGTACGTCGATCGCCTCCGGGTTTTTTATTGAATCAAATTGGTATACATCAATTTTAAGCTCCTCAGCCATGAGCTTCACGGCTGATTTTTGTATTTTTTGTTTTCGGCCGACCGGTCGATCGGGTTGGGTTACAACCGCTTTCACAAAAAAACGCTCGTCTTCATGAAGTGCTTTTAAGCTCGGCACGGCAAAATCCGACGTACCAAAAAATACAACGCTTAATTTGTTCATATCCTTGTCGAGCTTTGCTCAATAATTTTCTCAGCTTTATCAATAAACAAAATGCCATCCAAGTGATCGATCTCATGCTGAAATACAATGGCCGGAAAATTTTTCAATTTCATTTCAACCTCGCGTCCATGTCGGTTCAATGCGCGTACCGTGACTTTCTTATGTCGCTTCACGATTCCGTATTTCCCGGGAACGCTTAAGCACCCTTCTTCACTATCAATCATCTTATCAGAAGTTTTTGTAATTTCCGGATTGATATAGCACTCGGTTTTCTTTCCAAGATTTACAACGATCGCACGAATGTTTTTTCCAATTTGAGGGCTGGCGATTCCAACACCATCTTCGACATGCATGGTGCGAACCAGCTTATCCAAATAGGCCTGAAATTCATCATTCAAAATTTCGTCAACTTTAAGCTCCTGCGAGCGTTCTCGCAGGGACGGGGTAGGGTCGGTGAGGACGGGAAATGTATCCATAAATAGTTTTGGGATTGGATTGGGGCTAGTAGCTGATAAAAGTGGCCGGAAATGCGTGCAGACTTACTCCCGGCTCCTAGCTTCGGACTGCATGCTTTCTTACCTGAAAAAGGCGATTGGGTCAAGGTCTATCATGGCGGTTTTTGCGAAAGGCGTCAAAAGCGAAATGAGCTCTTTTTCCTTTATTTCCAGCCTAGGACGCAAATGGATGACAAAACGCGCATCTCGCGAGGAAGTGACGAAAGCAACTGGAAATGGTCCTTGAATATCGAAATCCTGAAGAGCTTGCTCTGCTTTCTGTTTCCAGGCAAAGGCTTTAGATTCAGCTCCTGTCACAATAGCTTTTATAAGTCTGGCATGTGGGGGGTATTCGAAAGCTTTTCTTTCCGAGAGTTCCTCTTTCCGAAATGCCTCATATCCATCCGAGGTGAGCAAACGCTTCCACTCTTTCGCGAGGCTTTCATTGCATTGAATAAGCAAGGTTGATTCTGATACGCGCACACCATCAGCAAGTCGACGATAAGCGATGGCGAGACGTTCATTCCTTCGAATATCTTCGCTGCCGGAAGCACCCAGAAGCCCGCCGCTCGTGAGAAGGATGAGGCTACTTTTTTGGAATGGCTTTTCCAGTTCTTGCGCGCTTGCGATTCGCCACTCGATATCGATTTCTGATTCATGCTCTGAAAATTCTTTTTTTAATGTTTCAATGCCCGGAATCGATTTTGATAAATCGATAGATCGGCACATGGGGCAGGCGAGCGGGATACTGGTTTTTTGTTTGCATACTCGGCAAATACTTTCTTTCCCATCCGCGGACAAGGGGAAGCCGCAGCGGGTACATTCCGCCTGCCAGTCACAATCAGCACAGGAAATGCGTGAGCGCTCTCCCTGGATAGGGTGGATGATGGTCACGGGTCCGTTATAATCGCGCAGCCGCTGCAAACTGGCGTCCTCGATAAAGAAGATAGGGCTGCGGCCTTTTGGATGTCTGATAATTGGTTCAATGCGCGTCGGTATATCAGGCGCCAAATTTTCCGCGTGAATCGGCGGCGTAAGGCCGAAGCTTGAAAGAGACGTATGCCCATGTGACTGTGTCCAAAAGGCGATGCGCCGCGCGTCAAACCGAGGAGAAAGGTCATCTTGTTTATGATCGTCATTCTCCGGTTCGTCCAAGATGATCGTATCCGCGAAAGGAGCGAGCCAAGCGCCGATTCTTGTTGTGACGAGAATTGAAGATTCGCCGATCATAAATTTTCTCCAAGCGGCAAAATAATCGCGAATGCCCATATCGCTAAGAAGAAGTTCAGCTGTGTCGAGTTGCGCATGTATATCAATTGCGCGATGCTTCCATGGAGTGATAATCAGCCTGCGCGTCTTTGCCGATCTCGCGTACTCAATCAATTTTTTCCTCGGATCAAGCACCCATTGAATATCAAGCGCTGCTTCCATCTTTTTATCTGAAAGGGGTTCTCGCGTCTCAAATTTCGGCTTTTTCGGCAATTGCCGGAGCCATGTTTTTAGGACGGTGGGTTTTGATGAAAATGTCGTGAGTGAGATCCAGGCGAGTAAATCCAGCGAGGCTTGTGAGAATTGCATGTCGGCATATCGTGAAACAATATCCGCCGCCTTTTTTGAAAATGCCGATGTTTCCATGACTTTTTCAACAAGCGCAATAATCTGTTTTTTTCGAAAAGGAACGACCACAAGCATGCCGGGCTTGATATCAAGTTCGGGCGGGATGCGATAATCAAAAGCATCGACTCCAATCGGCGTGCGAAGGAGGGGAATGACTTGTGCGTACATGGTTTTAAGCAAGGGCGAAATTCGCGGTCAGATAGCCGACGCCAAACGGCGCTTCATAACAAAGCTCCTGCGGCGTGGCATTCATCCCTTCCAAGACACTAAGGAGCATGAGAATTGGGCGATACCCGCATTGTCCGGCTGCTTCGAGTGTGTGATCGTCTAATGTACTGAACGCGGATGGACTCATTTGTGAAACGGCGGCGCGAATCGTCTTATCGAAGGCTTCGCCTTCCGCCTTATAGCCTTCAGGCGAATTTTGATTGGCATGATGTGAAAGATCGGCCGAGGCAATGACGGCAACGCGGCTGGCTTCCGCGTGAAGAATATCTTTTAGCGCTTGCCCGAATTTCACATGCGATTCTCCCGTAAGCAGAGAAGGGGCGATGGGAAGCAGTCGGATATTTTTTAGCTGGCTAGCTAAAAAATAGAGAGGAACGGTATAGCCGAAATCAATCTCTTCCGAGCTTGTAAGGGTATATGGGATGCTAAGCTCGCGCATTTGTCGGTGCACTCGATCTGAAAGCATGGAATCGGGCTTCATCTCCACCATGGTTCCGTGGTCGCCGAATTCTTTAAGGACGCCCTTATAGCTGCTTGAAATATTTCCGCTAAACGCATCCGGATACATGGTGGCATGCGGAGAAATGATGACGAGCGTGTCAGGTTTCGCGATATACAGCTCTTGAGCCAGCCTCTCCATCGCTTCTTTTGTGCAGGTGAGTTTTTCCGCATGTTCTTTTCCAATGCTTGGGATAAGCATGGGGGAATGCGGCGTGATAGCGGCAAAAACAATCATAATTCAGTGGAGCGATCAATTATTTGTGAGTTCAACGAATGTCTCTTCTTGTAATTCCGGGATCTCAATCAAATCACCCTTTGGATAGGTATCGATGAATTTATCCGGGAGCGAAATAATATTATGCCATTTCCAACCCATAGCCTCAAAGACCTCGCCGGAAGCGATGGGCCGAAGCTCGCCATGTTCCACGACATATACGTCGGTATATCCTTCGCCTTTGATCAGCTCCCCATCGCGAATCTTATATGTTTCAAGCGTCTCGAGGGCGTCAATTTCAGCTTGCGACAGGTTGATCGGCGTTCTTCCGCTGAAATAGAGCGAGAGGAAAATGAGGTGCGGAATCCGTGATTTCGTTCCATCCTCGACATACCAAATATTTCCATCGGGGCTTTGGGCGATCAGTCCCGTCGGATGCTGCGTTGTGGAGTCGATATCGCGCCCGGTGGCATATCCTTCCGCTTCTTCAAGCGTCGCAAGAATAACATCATCCTCTACGAAGCCAAGCGCGCGAAAAACTTCCATATTCTTAATATGGCGCTTTGTTTCACCCACGATTAAATAACGCCGCCCATCCGGAAGGTGAATAATCGAGTAGTTTGGGAAAGAGATCGGATCTCCGGAAAGAATCGAAAGCATTTTTTCATCCGGCACCTCAATCATTTTATCGAGATCAACCATGCCGGCCGCCACGGCGATAGACTTGAATTTTCGTTTGAATCCGAATCGAATGAGATAAAGATCGCCGGAAGGAACCGATTTCACGAGCGTTCCATCCGGAAGATCAACATCAAACCATTTCTGCCAAATATTCCAGAGCACGAGATTTCCATGAATATGAGGCGTATAGGTATAAAGCATGGCAGTTGCATTATTTCGCGGTGTAATCGGAACACCATCCACAAGCTTGGTAATCCCGGGCGCGTATCCCGAAATGGTTGTTCCGCCGACAAGAAGCTGAAGCAGGTATTTTTCACGATGCTGTTTCGCGGCCCATTCAACTTGATTGGCAAATCCTTTATACGCTTGAATGCGTTCATCATCTTTTGAACAGCTGTCGCAAACGGCAAATCCCGTCGCCCAGTCCAATTGGCGCTGGCTTGGATTCGGATCTTCAATCAGGCTCTGTTCTTTTTGGAGCAAAGCCAGAAGATATTTTGGATTGACCGTATACGTATTCGACACGCGCCAGATAATTTCAGCGGCGGACTTTTCCGTGCCGTCAATATCGGGTATTTGAAGCTGTCCGAGACCGCCTCGCGAACGAAGAAAATCTTTCAATTCATTAAATCCCATTTCAATTTTGAAGATATCGTCATCTTCAAGGA
>CBDULO010000052.1:0-5777 GCA_965368095.1 uncultured bacterium
CCAGCCCGGAACCGGTGAGGCGATTCCAGAGCGTGGATTTCCCAACATTGGTTCGGCCAACGAGAGCGACGCGAGGCAATTTTTTTGTTTGTTTTACCGGCATATGAGGCCTGGGACTTATGTGACCGAGGTCACGAATCCTGTGTAAGCGTGCCGCTTTTGTCCCCTAAAATGATGAAAAAGTCAATGTCTTCAGATACGATTCGCTCTTTACTTAGCTCTTTTCCGAAAACAACCTGGTAATTTCCATCGCTCACAGCGGAAGAAAGGGAGACATTCGCATCCAATAATCTCTTTAATTCCGTGAGTTGCTGGGATTTTTCGCCGTTTGTGAGATCATAAATAACGGTTGTTTCATAGTCTCGACGACCGGCATTTCCAACCGCCATGGTTTCATACCCTAAAAGTTCAAGCTGATTGCTTACGGAACCGGCATATCCCGTTTGAAACGTGCCGTTATGAATTTCAACTTTTGCCACCGCCTTGCTTGGCTGCACCTCCTCCTTAAATTCTTCTTTCGTTAAAAATGGATGCTGAACAAGCGCCTTAATCGGTTTCCAGTCATTTCTAATCGGAAAGAGAAGGTAGGAGCCGTTGATATGCGTATCGGTGAGAAGTCCTTGCGGACCATTGGTGAGCGTATGACGCTCAATATTATTTGGATCAAAATCCTCAGCCAGTGGAGCGAGTTTAATTAAATCCCAAGCATTCAAATCGCTCTGGATATTGCTTGTGACGGATTTATAAAGATTCGCGAGCTTTCGAGGATCTCCCAGTGTCTGGAGGGAAAGCAACTTATCCCGCACGGCGACCATCAGCAATTGCTGGCGCGCGCTTCTGGCAAAATCAGAACCCTCTCCATTATTTCCATGTCTTGAGCGGACAAATTGCAGAGCCTTGGCTCCGTCCATATGTTGTTTGCCGGCTTTGAACGAAACTGTTTGATATAAGTCGTTATAGGTGGGGAATTGTGAATCCGTGAAGCCTCTTTCCACGTTTACGTCTACGCCGCCGAGCGCATCGATAAATGCAACGAATCCTTTGAAGTCAATTCGAATGACGTGATCAATGGGGACTTCAAAAAAGTCCGACATTTTTTCTGCGGTGTAAATCGCGCCTTCGCCGGGATGCGCCCGCTCTTCATATACATGGACCGAATTGATCTTTTCGTATCGACCTTCTGAAACAGGATAGGCGAGGTCGCGCGGGATCGAAACCATGCCGAGTCGTTTTTCCTTTAAGTCTGCCGAAAGAAAAATAATGGTGTCGGTGAGTGTTGAACCGTCATGGCCCGCGCCGCCGATTCCAAGAATAAGAATATTTAAAAGATGATCATCTTTTTTCGTTGCTAAGCCCGCGGCCACATCTTCATCTCCGAACATCAGTCGGCGCATATCCGAAATGACCGGCAATGTCCCGAATTCAGAAAGTACGCTGGTTCCGTGCTGAACCGAGCGATAGGAAGCGTTTGCTCCGGCGGTAGCCACGAAGCCAACCGCCAAAGTAAATAATACCGCCAAAACGATTGTTTTCCGGCGGGCTGATTTATTGTGGTCTGGACTTACGAAATTTACTGACAACATGGCGGTTTATCTCCTCGTAATCGAGGTGAGTGTAACAATAATTTTTCACTCTGGCAATTCTCAAATGTGGCGGGCGGTTGTTGAAACTTTGCCAATATTACTTGTGGTATACTTGTGGCGTATATGTCACGCGCAAGCGCGAACGTAAGTTTCAGTTCATTTTGGAAGAAGGGGTTCGCTCTCCTCATCGTTTTTGTGATCGCGGGCTTTTTTGTTTTTCCTACACTGCAGGTGAGTGCGAATCATGAACCCGGACACCCGGCGCCAAGCGGAGGCTCTACGGCTGGCGAAGCGGGTTTACCTGATCTTCAAGTAACCGACACATTGCTCTCATATTGTACCGGCGAAGGAGCCCCAAGCGGCGTGACAAATATCATGCTCTGTGGAGCTTCTCTTATCATCTCGCTTGTTTTGGAAATCATTGTCTGGTTTCTAGGGATGATGATTCTGCTTGTGATTAGCGTTCTGATGGGGTTTGCCGTCTATAACGATTTCAATAGCGCGGCAATCGTTCAAACGGGATGGGTGATCATACGTGATCTCACCAATATGTTCTTTATCGTGATCCTTTTAGTTTCCGCTTTTGCCACCATTATTGGATATGATACAGCGAGCTTTCATTATAAAAAGGTATTGCCGAAATTATTATTGATGGCGGTTTTGGTGAATTTCTCGAAAACCATCATTCTTTTGCTTGTAGATTTTTCACAGGTCATCATGCTGACCTTTGTGAATGCGTTTTATCAATCGGCGGCAGGGAACTTTGTAAATGGACTGGGACTGAATACCGTTTTAAGACTTCCGGGAAGTGGAACGGCCGGAGGAACGGCGGGTGGCTCGCCTCCATCGGTCAGCATGTTTAATATTGTTTTAGCCCTCGCGCTTTCGGTTGTTCTGCTCTCGATTATGCTTGCGACCATGATTATTTTGACCATGTATATCATGGTGAGAATTATCGGTATTTGGATTGCTTTGATTTTTTCACCGGCGGCATTCTTGGCAACGGCGCTTCCGGATCGTTTGAAGCGAGGAATGGGAGCGATTACCAGCGATTATTGGTCTAAACTGGTCGGATTATTAACCGGCGGCCCCGTTATCGCCTTTTTCTTATGGCTGACCCTTTCAACCATTCAACAGGCCGGAGGAAGTGGCGGGGGACTCGCTCCCGCAATGAATTTAGGAAATCAAGAGGCTGTTGCGTGGCTTTTCCCAACCGATGCCGGAAATAGCAATGCCATTGCTTCATTTATTGTTGGTATTACCTTGATGCTCATGGGGGTTGGCGTGGCGGTTCAGGCGGCTCAATCCGCCAGCTCCACCTTTGGAAGCTTAGCTTCTAAAATTGCAGGAGCAGGAACGAAATATGGAGGGAAGCTTGCTCTTGGCGGATTAGCAGCTCCAGCTCTAGCACTTTACGGTGGAGCGCGAGTTGGCGCAGCTGGAGCGCGAGGAATAGATAGACGAACGGATCTGTCAGGCAGGGCAGCACGTGGTTTATTGAAGGTTCCGGGCGTGCGGACAGCTTTCCGTCAACCACTCTTAAAGGGTGCGACACTTAGACGAAGAGAGTCCGGCGAGAAGAAAGCCAGAGAAGCGAAATACCTCAAACATCTGAGCGCGGAAGAGCAGGCGAGTGTTTCAAAAGCATACGGAAAGACAGGACTTTCCTCCTTCGGTGAGCGCGCGGCGGCTTCACAAGTCTTGGGTATGGTGACCTCTGAAAAAGGACAAAAGGAGCGTGTTGGAGCAAAAACGTCTGAGCTAATGAAGTCAATGAAGTATTCTGGAATGACTGATCAGGAAGAAGCGAAGCGACTTGCTTCAATGGAAGCAAAGGAAGAAATCAGACAAGGTTCAGCCGCTCTCATCAAACAAGGTCTTGGCATGGCTAAAGATGCGGGTGACTTTAGTGAGGTAGAGAAATTCCAGAAACAGTTGGCGAAAGACCCTCAGCTGAGCGACGATCTTGAAAAACAAATGGGCAAGATGCGCGCAGATCCGGAGAAGCTGAAAGACATGTCCAAAGAAGCAAAACAAAATTTCGCCGTGGCATTGAATGCGCTTCCAACGGGAGCCATGCAGTTGTCTTCCGACAAGAAAACCGTTGAAGGCTTTGATCAGCCATCTCTCGAGCGCTTTTATGAACAAAATGCCGGAAATAAGGAGCTTGTTGAAACAGTGAAACTTGCTGTTGAACATGTGCAGAAATCCGATGGACAAGGTGTTTCAAAGGAGGAGCTTATGAGCATGCAGAAGCAAAGGGCCTCGGACGGAACGGTCAAACTGTACGGAAAAGGTAAGGACAAGGGTTATGAGCAAAAGTTCAATGCTCAATATGAGAAGTCAAGAGGAGGTGTTAAAAAAGCATTTGAGGGCGGAGGCGGCGCTTCCAATGGAAAACTTTCTCAAGAGGCGAGCGCATCTGTGAACGATGCACTGGCCCAGGGCGTGCAAATTTCAGATATTGTAGAAATGGCAGGCAACCAAAACAAACAGCCGCTCGGCGATCACCTGTCATCCGTATCGTCCGTAAGCGTCATAGAGGCGGCGACAGCAACGGATAAGGGGACCTTTGATGAGAAGATTCAGGATGCCATTAATCAATGGCGGCAAGTTGATAAAGTTGATTCAGATCTTCAGGTTAAAATCCTTTCTGGCGTTCAAAGCGGAGGCGGCGCTAAGATGATTGCACAAAAATGGGACTTGGCAGATGGCAGTCAGAGACAGGCGATGCAGAAACTTGTAAAGCAAGCTGTTTTACGTGCCGCTGAAACGGCTAAGAAACGTGCCGCGGGTCAGACCGTTTCTGCACAAGAACAGCAAGTCGAGGCTCTTGTCACCGAGCTCCGGAAAGAGATGCCGCGATCAAAATCAGGCAATACAAAAGCAGCTCCAGCCGCAATTCGACAGGTCCTCCATGATGGTGAAAAATAACTATGGATCGGGATACCTGGCTCAAATTTTACGAAGAAGCGGATCCTGCCATTCAGGATTATTTATTAAGTACGATTTCTGCCGAGCAAGAAGATAAGGCGCAAACGGCTCTCGGCTTTGATAATGACGCTTGGGATAGAATTATGGATGCCGTCTGGGAACTTGTTTTTTTGAAAGAAGATCGAAATACATTTGCGGACAAAATCACAAAAGCTTCAACGGAACGGAATTCCGATGAAGTGGAAAAAGTGGTTTTGCGAGACGTGGTTTATCCTATGGCGGATATGGTGCTTTGGGATGTCGAATCCCGGCTTCAAGAGCTCGGGGCTGATATGGAGGCGGTTCAAAATACACCCAGAATTTCTCTCCGACCCGTATCTTATGGCGCGGCGGCAAGAAGAATCGCGTCAAATGCGCGCATTAGTATTTTTAATGAAGAAACCATTCGAAAATTAAGAGAGGTGCTCGTTTCGTAGTTGAAGGGCGTCCGTAAAAAAGAACAGGTCCTCGAGGTCCTTCAGCGCGGGCAAAGTGAAGGAGGGCTTGGTTTTGAATTAACCAAAGCAGAAAAATATCTTGATGAAATGGTGAAGTTCTTGTCGACAACCCAAGTCATGTCAGAAGAGGATTATGCGAGCTGGTATCAGAAATATCTTGAGGAAAGCGAGCGGGAAGCGCAAAAAACGCTTCAATCAGTAAAAACGGAAGCGGCATCGACACAGACAGAGCAACAGGAACCGCTGGAAGCGAAACCGGTTGCGCGCGCTATTCCAAAAACGAATAATGCGCCGCTTGATGAGGCTTTGGTAAACGCGCTCAAAGAAATAGGCGATGCGGTTCAAGGCGAATATCTTCAACGAAGATTGCAGAATCTTGTTTCCACCAGATTGCGAGGCGTGAGAAATAAGCTTCAGGTTATTGATGTTCTAAAGCGCCCGGATAAAGTTGGCGGCTTAAACCTTCCCGATCAAGAAGCAGAGAGCATTGCCGAAATTATTGAGAAATATTTTCAAGAATATCATGAAAAGGTTACGCATTTTGAAAAGCAAAAGATCACCCAGGTGCAAGAAATGCAAAAAACTAAAATTGAAGAACGGCGAAAACAAGAAGCGGCTGAACATGAAGAGTGGTATAAGGCTCGCGTTAAAAAAGATGCCGGCTTAACGCCGCAAGGTCTTTTCCAAGCGGCGCAGGCGAATGTGCCAAGCACGCTTCCAATGGAGCCTCGACAACCGCCGGAAAATCGACCGAGAATGAAGG
>CBDULO010000053.1:0-5705 GCA_965368095.1 uncultured bacterium
CAATTAGCAAGCCGCGCAAAGCGATATAGGGAAGGCCGATTTTTTGCGCGCGCTCTTGCGCAAGCTTTTCTTTTTCACGGAGCTTAATCGCCTTCATCCGCGTATCTAGTTTTCCTGCCGTTGTATTTTCGTTTCCCGATAGCTCTTCTGTCGCCGCTGTTTCTTTTTCTTCGGACATTTTTGCCGAATCATCTGATGGATCGTCAGATGGGGCCGGTTGTTTTGACTTCTTTAATAAGTCTTCAATGGAAGAAGAATTAGGCATAGGCACTGGTCGGTTAGGCGCGTTTTGGTTTGTATGATCCGGTGAGCCAATGTGAGAAGCGATGAAGTTTCGCGACAATTCCGCCTTCTCCGAGTTTCAAGAAGAGGAGATGCCAGGCGGCATATTGGAAGGTGACGGTGAATACTCCGGCGACAATAAAGAGGGTGAAGAAGAGGAGTGTGCCGAGAGAAAGACCAAGGGTCACAATGAATCCTTGCCCAAGAACAAGCGTCGCGAAAACGACAAGGACGAGAGGGATGATCATGATGATGAAAAGAATGAAGGTGAGCGCGAAAATACCCATACCGATTCCAAAGAGGATGAGCGCCAGCTCCAAAATGGCGAGCCAGCCTTTTTTGAGGAGGTCGAATGCGCGAGACAGCGCCTCATGAAGCGAAGCATCTTGCAAGATAACGGCATTCAGTGCGAATAAATGGATGCTTGTGAGCGCTATGAGCGCGGTGATGAATAGAATGGCCGTAAAGAGATAGCCGAGGAGGCTTCCGATAGAAGGTTGAAGGATGGAGTTGCGATACGGAATGAACATGAGGAATTTCGCAAACCAAGTGAGGCCCAGCGTGAATATATTCAGAAGAGCTGTTTGCCAGAAAAATCTTGCTCCGACAGTGAGCGATTCTCTGAAGTGCGGTTTTCGTCCTCGCATGCGACCGCCAATCCCGTGCACGAGCGCCCCTTGGCCGATAATGGAGAGGCCGAGCATGACGATGAGAAAAAGCAGGGTGAATGCAACACCCTCCCATGCGCCGATGAGATTCAACAGACTTGTTCCGTCGGTGAGGCGACTCCAGGCGACGCCGACCGTTTCAGGAAGCTGTCCGTGAAGGATGAGATCCTGTCGGCTTCGCAGATCCCGCAAAGAGACGAGCATGACGTCGTAAATACCTCCGGTCATGAGGAAGGCGGCGAAGAATCCAAATGGCCAAAGCCAGCGGCTATTCCAGCTTTCACTCAGGGCCTGTGGAATGAGTTTGCGGTATAAAGGAGCGGACTTTTTCTTTCTTGGTGACATACGACGACAGTATAGCACGGCTTATTCACCCTATGCGACGTTTCATGCGTATCAAAAAAGAAGCGGGAGGCCGCTTCTTTTTTATTTATTCAGCTGTTTCTTCTGACTTTTCTCCTGGCTTTTCTTGAGGGGCTTCCTCTTCAGCCTTTTTTTCTTCTTTGAGAGGTTCTTCTATATCGGGTTTGTATACGCTTTTCGGATTTTTTGGAGGCGCACCAACGATTTTCGAGAATTCCGCGCGTTCAATGATCTCTTCTTTTAAGAGATGGTTCGCGATGCGATCCATGGCGTCTTTATTTTGCGAAATAACGTCCATGGCTGTTTTGAGGGCATCGCTGATGAGCTGATCAATTTCTTTGTCGATCATTTCCGCGCGCGATTCCGAGTAATTGCGATTTTCGTGAATATCGCGACCGAGGAAAATCATATCTTCATGTTCACCATAGGTTCGCGGCCCAAGCGCGTCTGACATCCCCCATTGCGTCACCATATTTTTCGCGAGCTTTGTGGCCTGTTGCATGTCATTTGAAGCTCCGGTCGTGAGATCACCGAAAATAATTTTTTCCGCGGAGAAACCGCCGAGCATGACAGCGAGGTCTTCTTTATATTCCGTGCTGGTGCGCATGGTGCGATCTTCGGTTGGAAGCTTAATGGTATATCCGGCGGCGCGGCCGCGGCTCACGATAGAAACTTTTTGCACGGGATCCGCATTCGGCAAGAGATGGGCCACGAGCGCGTGACCCGCTTCATGGTACGCGGTGACCTTTCTCTCTTCATCATTCATCATATGGCTTCGACGCTCCGGTCCAAGCATGACTTTTTCGATGGATTCGATGACTTCCGTCATGCCGACCTCTTTTTTATTTCTTCGCGCGGTAAGGATGGCCGCTTCATTCATGAGGTTTGCGAGATCGGCTCCGCTGAAGCCGGGCGTGCGCTCCGCAATGCGTCGAAGTTTTACGTCTTTGGCGAGCGGCTTGTTTTTCGCATGCGTTTTCAGGATGGCTTCGCGGTCGCGGATATCCGGCATGTCGAGGACAACGCGGCGATCGAAGCGACCGGGGCGAAGCAAGGCAGGATCGAGCACATCCGGACGATTGGTCGCGGCGATTACAATGACGCCGGAGTTTGGTTCAAATCCGTCCATCTCAACAAGAATTTGGTTAAGCGTTTGTTCGCGTTCGTCATGCGAACCGCCGAGGCCCGTTCCGCGCTGGCGGCCAACGGCATCGATTTCATCGATAAAAATAATACATGGCGCGCTCTTCTTTGCTTTATTGAAGAGGTCGCGAACACGAGAGGCTCCAACGCCGACAAACATTTCCACGAATTCCGAACCGCTCATGTGGAAGAACTGTACTTTCGCTTCTCCGGCGACGGCACGGGCGAGAAGCGTCTTTCCGGTTCCCGGAGAGCCCATGAGCAAGACGCCTTTTGGAATTTTCGCGCCAAGCTTCGAGAATTTGTCCGGCTGTTTCAAAAATTGCACAACCTCTTCCAATTCGCTTTTTGCTTCTTTTGCGCCGGCGACATCTTTGAAGGTCACGCGATTTTTTGTTTTCTTTGAGGTTTCACGTGCGCCGGATTGGCCGAATGACATCGCTTTATTGCTCTGTCCTTGCACTTGTCTGAAGAAAAACATCATGAGCGCAAAGATGAGAATGATAGGGAGAAATGCCTGGATGAAAATCCCACCCCAATACGCGGCGCCGGATGGCTCTTGCACGGTGAGAGGAATATTCTTCAGTGTGTCGGATGATACGCCGTAATTAATCAGGAGATCAGAGACGGCGATATTGGTTTCTTTTTCCACGGTCGCGACCGAATCGTCTTGCATGGTGATTTCGATCGTATTTCCTTCAACGACCAGTTCTTTGACGTCGCCCGCTTCAATGCGTTCCGCGAACGTTGCGAGGTTAATTTTTTCTTTATCGTCGAGATTGAGGCTTGCGAGAATGATCGATACTAAAACGATCGCGCCAAGCACGAGAGCCACATTTCGAACGTTTTGATTCTTCATGATTTTTTTCATAGCTTATGCGAGATTAGCGAAAAAAACCTCCCCCGTCTAGGGTAAGCAAAAAAGCCCTTTCGGGCTTTTTCTTATGCGCTTGCTTCAGCCTTTTCTTCATCCGTTTTTTCGTCTCCTTCCTTCGCTTTTCTGAGCGAAAGACCGAGTCGATGATTATCCGGATCGATAGAAATAATGCGGAAATCGAATTCATCACCGATGCGAGCGAATTCATGCACGTCTTTCACCGGTTTTGTACTGAGCTCGCTAATGTGAGCGAGTCCGTGGATGTCCGGATCCAGCTCAACAAAGAGTCCGAATGGGTTGATTTTGAGAACGCGTCCTTTGACCCACTGATCCACTTTGTATTTTTGAGCCACGCTATGCCATGGATCACTGACGAGCTTCTTCATAGAGAGGAAGATCTTTGAACCATCGATATTGATGATTTCAGCAGCCACGGTATCGCCGGCTTTCAAGATATCTCGAGGATGGTCAATGCGCTGCCAGGCAATTTCCGAGATATGTACGAGTCCTTCGATATTTTCGTCGAATCGTACAAAGGCTCCGAAGTCGGTGACGGCGGTCACTTCACCTTCCACCTTATTTCCGACCTTATATTTGGAAAGCGTATCTTCTTGTTTTACTTCCCAGACGATTTTTTCGGAAACCACGAGCTTCTCTTCTTCTTCGTGAAGGTCGAGAATCTTTACTTCCAAAGTTTCTCCAACAAGCTCCTTGAGCTTTTCCTGAATCTTTTGCTTCTCCCCACCGGCTACACGTGGATAGTGGTCAGGGGAAAGTTGAGAGACAGGCAAAAAGGCCGGAACATTTTCGACGCGGGTGAGAAGTCCGCCTTTATTTGCGTCTAAGACGCGCACGCTGAATACATTGTTCTCACCAAAGAGTGCGCGGATCTTTTCCCAAGATTTCTTTCGTCCGGCGCCGCGAAGAGAAAGTTCGAGCTCGCCGAATTCATTGTCGAGGCCAACAACATTTGCTTCGACTTCATCGCCGACGCGAAGATCCATGTGCTTATCAAGCTCAGGACCGCGCACGAGACCGATGGCAAGACCGCCGATGTCGAGACGCACTTCATTTCGACCAACGGAGATCACGACGCCGGAAATGGTATCGCCGATCTTCGGATAGGTTGTGTACTGTTCGTAGGAGAGAAGGGTTGTCAACTCTTCGCTATGTTTTTCTTTATTAAATATTTGCATAGGCTTGGAACTCATTTCGTTACCTCAAGGATGAGTTCTTGGTTATGAACCTCGGCCCTTGGAGCCAATTCCGAGAGGGGAGGCATGTCTGCTGGAGCGTAAAATTCGCCAGACCAGACAATATTTGAGGTGGCCCGAGAGTAGTAAAAATCAGGCGAGCTGTCAAGCGTTCATTATGATACAATGGGCGCATGGCTGAAGGATATTTGAATCTTCGAGACGCGCGTCAGATCGCCGATTTTATGATTTCAGTGATGGATTTTCTTCCCGCGAAAGATCAGAAAGTCTATCAAAAAATGGTTGATGATATTCAAGCGGGAAAAGAGGTGCCGGAAGAGCGTTTGATTGAGATGGTTAAAAATATGGGTGCGGTAAGCTGGCCGAAGAGATATGCTATTAAGAAATTTTTGGAAGATATGGGGAGCGAGCTGGAGTTTGAGGCTGTGACCGAAGCGATTCGCCCGGCTACGCGCGCTCTTTTGAAGGAGCTGAGGAAAAGTTCAGGCGCGAAAACGCTTGATGAGGCGCTTCAGAGTTCGGACGCGGCAATCGTCATTCATCCGGAACAAGAAGTGGAAATAGAGATGGTGCGCGAGCAAGTGCGATTACAATTGTGGGAGGAGCGTGCGGATCATCTCAAGGAATTGATTCAAGAAGGGGTCACGGAATTGGAGGCAATTCGAAAACGATTGCAGCAATTGCGAAAGCAAGCGGAAAAAATGGATGGTTCGCAACAAGATTTGCTTTTCCAGAAACTGAATTCGTACGAAGATAAATTATATTTTGGCGGAGAGATTTTGCCGCTGAGCATGCTGGAGGAAGAATTAAAATATGATGCGGCGGATGCATCGGATCCAATCGTTACAAAATAGGCCGAGTGCATAAAACCCCTCCCGCACGTGCGAAAGGGGTTTTGAGATTGGTCTTGGCGGCAATCAGAAGCCGCCTTCGATGATGGCGCCGCCGCCCTGGAGCTGTATGCGAAATGCTTCGAAGACCGAGGCGAGCTTTTCGATGCCGCTGAGCCCCACGGCGCGATTGACGATCTTCTCCGTGCCCAGAGGGAAGCCGAACTTCTCGATGGCGAAGTCGATTTCTCTTTTCGCGAAAGGAGATTCTGAGGAGAGTTCATCCATTTCGACGAAGACTTGGATCCCATCCGAATAGCCGAAGTAT
>CBDULO010000054.1:0-5691 GCA_965368095.1 uncultured bacterium
CGCATGGCGTTTCATTTCGTACGTAAGCGCGCGTTCCACGGCGCGAAATGAATTCAGATTTTTTACTTCCGTTTTTGGATTGAGTCCGGAATGGAGCGGTTTATTCTCATCATCCACTTCCAGTAGGGAAATATTCGCATCGCATCGCATATAGCCCTTTTCCATGTCTGCGTCAGAGACGTTTCCCGCGCGAAGCATTGCCTGAAGCTCTTGCAAGAATGCCTTTGCTTCTTCCGGGGTGCGTATATCCGGGTCGGTCACGATTTCAAGCAATGGCTGGCCGCCGCGATTGAAATCAACCAGTGTTTTTCCGGTTTTCGCATCGTGGATGTTTTTTGCGGCATCTTCTTCAAGATGGGCGCGCGTAATGCCGATACGGATCGAATCTCTCGGCGGTTCCGCTTTTGGGATATGTATCCACACCTCTCCGTGTTCAGCGATGGGTTTGTCGAATTGAGAGATTTGATATCCTTTCGGAAGATCCGGGTAGAAATAGTTTTTTCTATCAAAGAAAGAGCGGTCCGGGATATCGCATCCAAGAATCAGACTGGCGCGAATACCTAATTTTACCGCTTCTTGGTTTACGGCCGGCAAGGCTCCCGGCTGACCTGTACATATCGGACAGATTGCTGAATTTGGCGGAGTATCATCGGGAGCGTTTTTACAGCCGCAAAACATCTTGCTTTTCGTTTTCAAGCGAATATGAATTTCAAGACCAATGATTGGAATCAGTTTTGCCATAATATGAAGCGCGTAATTATGCTCGTTCGTGGCGCGCAAGGATTAGCTTTGTGTTTTTTTGAGTGAGGTATAGAGCTTCACTTGGTAGAGAAGCGCGAGAGGGAGAATAATGATCGAGATGATGCTATCTATGGTTGCTCCAATACCTTGTTGAAGCGGGGAGAGTTCTTGTGCGGTGAGAAAATTGAGTGTTTGCTCAAATCCACCAGCGAATATACTGACGAAGGCGGTAATGACGAAGGAGGTGAGGAGCGTGATTATGACCACGACAATTGCCGGTACGAGGATGCGCCAGAGCGTTTTCCACCAGCGTCCTTTCACGAGTTCCGCGGATCTCGCAAGCGCCTGCGTGCCTTTTTTCTTCTCATCAATCAGTAAAAACATTGCGAATGAAAAGAGGACGGAGAGCCAAATACCCGGAAGAACAAAGAGCAAAAGACCTCCAAGCGTGGCGAGTCCGGTCAGGATATTGATCCAGAGATACGGCCAGAAGAGATTCAATCCGAGCTGCCATCTGGGCGCGGCTTTTTCGCCTGCTCCCTGTTCTTTTTGAAGAAGATAATCAATGAGAACAATGACGGTTTGCAAAATGATGACATAAGCGATGACGGTTCCGATGATCAGAAAGATTGGCGCCGCGTCCGGGGTCAAACGATCCGCGATTAAGGCAAAGGCGAGCTGGATGAGGCCGGCAAAAAGAAATCGAATCGAAATTTCGAGAAGTTTTTTCCAGTCTGTTTTAAATTCTTTCCATCCTTCGCTCAAGATGTCGGAAATGGAGATGAGCTGTTCGTTTTTTGTCATATTATTTTGAGGTCACCTTGTCGAGAGATTTATATGTCTCGAGAAGAATGCTGATTTGTGCGATTCCAGCGGCGAGATACGCGGCGAGCTGGAGCACGACGGCTCCAAGGATGGCGATGATGCCCAAGATTCCTCCAAGAATGGTCAGAATTTGCATGAGGTCCACTCCGCCGGTTCTTTCAATGGATGCAATGAGACCGAACCAAATGGCTCCGAATGTGGCAAAAAGCAACATGGATCCAAAGACAACAAAGCTGACGCCGATTTGCCAGAGGAGGTTTGGCAGGAGGAGGCGAATAAGCGCTGCCCACCATTGCCTCTGCACGAGCTCCTTGCTTCTTTTCATTGCGCCAATCACGGTTGTTTTTTCATTGAGGTAGATCGGGAGGCTGAAGGCGAATACCATGGCGAGCCAAATGCCCGGAATGATGAAGAGGATCAGTCCAATGATGACGATGAGGCTATAGAGGATTCCGATAGCCATGGTACCGAAATATTCCCGCGCATCGGGCCACGGGGAGGCTTTTTTTTCAAAAATGAGATTAATAAAATATTTTGTGAGGGCAAGACTGAAATATATCGAGGCGATGATGCCCGCGATATATACGGCGACGGCGGGTGCCAGATACATCTCATATTCAGCGGACAGGGCGAATATAATGCCTCCAAGGATTGGAATGAGAATGGCGGGCAGGATGAATTTAAGTGATGCGCGCCATTCCTCGATACATGCTTTCCAGCTTTTTTTGAGGATTTCCTCAATGGAAATGAGTGTTTTCATATGTAGGATGATAGCAAATTAGACCCTACATTGCGAACAAAAGGTATATTTTTCAGTCTATAAAAGCGGAGCGATATGCTCTTGTATTTGCTTGAGGGTTGCTTCAGGGTTTTTTGAAGCGTCAACTTCAATGATTTTAGTTCCTTGCTTAAGAAATGGTTGGCGGATTTCTTCTAGCGCATACCTTTTTGCAAGTTTTGATTGAAAATCTTTTTTCTCAAAATAACTTTTATCATGCTTATCCGTTCTTTCTGAGAGGCGTTTTTGCGCGGTATCTACATCGAGCGTGAGGAGAAAGATGATATCCGGGGCATGAGAGAGCTCGGTTTTATTTCCGGGGAGCGCGAGGAGCTCGCCGAGTGTGAGGGAGGGGTCTTGCAATGGCTGATATGCAAGAGATGAAATGAGTCCGCGATCCTGAATGACGAATCCATCAGGGTTCGCCGAGAGAAAAGGCGAGACGACGCGTTTGTATAAAATTTCCCGATCAAGCGCGAAGGCATGCGCGGCCGAGAGGCCGGAATATGCGCGATCTTCATATTCGCAAATGATTTCTTCTCTGATGGCGGCGCCAATCCAAGTATGCGTCGGTTCGGCGGTTAAGAGAAGTTTTGCTTTTTTCATCTCGCTCAATTCCGGAAGGCGTCCATGCTCTTTTTGGAATTGAACGATATCAAGATGAGGCGCGATACCCTCTTCTTCAAAAAATTTCGCCATACCGGAAATGGCGGTCGATTTCCCCGCGCCGTCTATGGCATCGATAACGATGAGTTTTCCTTTACGCTCTTTCATATGTGACAAAAGAAAATCCTTCATGATCTTCCCGTTCTTTTTCCTTCCAGTCCTTTTTATTAATCGGCTCGAAAAATGCATCGCCATCTTTTACTTCTTGATCGACATGGGTGATATAAAGCAGATCGGCTGTTTTCATGCATTGCTTATAAATTTCTCCTCCGCCGATGCAGACCTTGTCTTCCCCGCGATGCGCGAGAAGCGCGTGGTCAAGATCGTTAAACACTTCCACATTGTCCGGCACGGTATAATGCTCTTGTCTGGTGATGACGATATTTTTTCTTCCTGGGAGCGGGCGGAATTTCTCCGGAATGGATTCCCAGGTTTTTCGTCCCATGATCACGATCTTTCCCATGGTGAGATCGCGAAAATGCCGCATATCTTCGGGGATGCGCCAGGGGAGCTTTCCATTTTTTCCGATGCAATGGTTCTTTGATACGGCGACGACAATGGATAAGGGCATAGAGGCTAAACTGCGATTTTAAACTTGATTGTCGGCTGGCTTTCGTATCCAATTATTTTTGAATCTTCATACTTCCAATCAAATATAGAGGTAAATGGTTCAGTGACCAGTTTGGGAAGCGGGTATTTTTCGGGGTCTCGCGTAAGCTGTTCCTTTGCGCCTTCGACATGATTTTCGTAGATATGCGTATCAGCTAGAAATCCGACTAGACGACCTTCTTTTAACCCCGCTTCTTTTGCAAGGAGGTGGAGGAGGAGCGCATAGCTCGCGATATTAAACGGCAGTCCAAGCATGGTGTCCACCGAGCGCTGGTTCCAGAGCAGATTTAATCTTCCATTAATAACGGTAACTTGAAAAGCATAATGACAAGGCGGGAGCCCCATGATGCTAATCATTTCGGGATTCCATGCAGAAACAATCATGCGCCGGTCGTTTGGTTTTGTCTTTAGTTTTTCAACAACCTGTTTCAGCTGATCAATGCCTTTTCCAGCGTAGTCTGTATCCCAGGATTCGTATGAAGCGTTCCAGTGGCGCCATTGAAATCCGTATACAGGTCCCAGATCACGTTCTTCAGCCATACGTTTTTTGGATTTTTCATCGTGTCCATATGGCGCTTTGGCGGGGTTCGCCCATTCGTCCCAGATATGATTGTTCCGTTCCTTTAGCCACTCTTTATCTGTAAGGCCCTTGATGAAAAATTCGAGTTCCGAAGCGACGAGACGAAAGGGCACTTTTTTTGTTGTGAGCAGTGGAAAGCCTTGGGACATCTCATGTTCAAATATACAGCCGGCAATAGCGATAGTATCCGTGCCCGTTCGGTTCTCTTTTTTCTCACCGTGCTCAAGGATGTGTTTTACGATATCGAGATATGCTTTCATACGCTCTTTTTTTCGATGCCGAGTTCTTTCATGATTTCATGGGTGTATTGCTCGAGCTCTTCTTTCGTTCCTTCATTTGAAATGCTTTTCCAAGCGCGCTCCATGACGCTTGGAATGGTGCGTTCTGTTTCTGCTTCCTCCTGAGCTTGAAACTGCTCCCAGGTCATTTCAGTTTCACCGGCTTTTTCCCCTCTATTTTTCATGCGCTCAAATCGTGTTTCAGCGGGAACATCAATTGAGATGAGTTTGAATTGAGGGAGGGGTTCCAGGGCGACAATATCTTCCGGACGCCGGATGCCATCCACGACAATAATGTCTTCAGGGGACTTGAGGGATTTTTTTTCTACAGCATATGAAAGCACGTCCTCACCGAAAGCTTCTCTGACTGCTTTTGAAATAGCGATAAAGTTATTACGCGATTTTTCGATGCCGAGCGTTGCAAGGAGTTCGCCAAGGATTCCACTAAAGCGAATATACCCGGCGCCATATTGCTCTTTGAGCAGATCGGCGACGGTGCCCTTTCCCGATCCTGCTTGACCAACTAGACCGATGATGAGCTTATTCATATTACTAACTAAGATAATGGATGGGTTAGGAAGGATCAACTGCGCGAAACCATTTAGCGAGCCGTGGACCCACTTGTTCAAAGTAATTTGATTGCAGATCGTGTCCGTAGAGCCTGCTAGGATTTTGCAGCATATGTTCGTAGACCATGAGGCAAATTGGTTGACCGTCACGCATGACAAAGTCGTGGCTATGCGCCTCAACCTCCAGAACAGCAATTGTTCCACGTTGATGCCCTTCTTTACTCCATCCGAATCCAGGATCGAAGAATCCTGCAAAGTGTGAACGGAATTCGCCAATTGTTTCGTCATATGGCGCCATTTCCGCAGCATGCTGTGGAGGAACAATGATCTTTTCTTTGGTAGCAAGAATATAGAAGTCGCCTGGTCGTATCGTAATTTCCATATTTTTTGGCTTTGGAACCTGTTCAAAAAAATCAAGCGGATCATGGTCGAACTTTTTTGTATCAAGCATGAAGCTATCCGTTCTTTTTCCACGCCAGCCAACTATATCGTGTGATGTGAGGTCAAGCGTCATCACGATTCCACGATTAATTACGTGGGCATTTCCATCGAGGCTTTGTCCATCTTTTTTTTGAAGAAGTGCGTATCGGTCAAAGAGCATATGGTGCTCTAGAGAGCCAAGTCTGGAATCGCCATGAAAAAATC
>CBDULO010000055.1:0-5620 GCA_965368095.1 uncultured bacterium
GGCTGGATGAGCGAAAGCGTCCGAAAAAATTACGTATATATGCTTATGCGAATCAATTGAGAATCTATAAAAATCATTTTGAGTGGTCGCTTGGCGCTTCCGACATTCTGAGATCCATTGTGATTGAGAAGCTCCGATCTGTCGGAACTTTTCTGGCTTCGCCAAAAGTATTTTTCAAAGCATGGTCTCTCGTCTTATCATCCTCGGGCTTGACCCGGGGATCCGCTGGGCGACCTGGATTCCCCGATCAAGTCGGGGAATGACGATTATATGGAATTACCGAAAGTTGCGGTCATCTACCTCACATATCCGACACCGAATTGGGAGCGGGATATTTCAGGTTTTATGAAGTCCTTTGAGTCAATAAATTATCCAAAGGATCGGCTTGAATTAATTTGCGAGGAATCCAAGGGAAAGGATGAGCGCGTAAAGCCGTGGATTGTAAATAACTACATGCCGAAATCCGGTAAGGAGTTGCGGCATCTCACCTATATATATAATGACGAATGGATCGGGTTTTCCGGCAACAACAATCTCGGCGTTGAAAAAGCAAAGGAGCTCGATTGCGATTACGTACATCTCACGAATGAAGATACGGACATCGATCAAGAGTATATTCTGAGAGCCATCGAACGCGCGGAAAAAGATCCGAATATCGCCATTGTTCAGTCTTTGCTTTTACTCGCGGAAGAACGCAATAAAGTAAATTCCATAGGAAATCGATTTCACTATCTCGGTTTTGGTTTTTCAGGCGGATATAAATGGACGAAGCGCGAAGCGGAGGCGTATTTTGAAGAAAAAAGAAAAACGGACCCTGATCTCAATATTCACTATGCATCAGGAGCTGGAATGTTGGTGCGCGTGAGCGCGTTAAATGGCGAAAAACTTTTTGATGAAAAATTCTATTCCTATCATGAAGACACGGACGCGAGTCTTATGGCGCGCATCAAGGGGCAAAAAGTCGTAATCGAGCCGAAATCCATCATCTACCATTATTACGAATTTGGAAAAAGTAAAAAGAACTTTTTCTGGATGGAGAGAAATCGATATGCGCTCATATTCTCATATTATAAAATAAAAACCTTACTCTTACTTTTACCAATCATGCTCGTGATGGACTTCGGGCTTTTGCTTTTCTCATTCAAATCCGGCTGGTGGCGAGAGAAATTGAACGTCTATAAAGAATGGTTTACGAAGGAGTATTGGCAGTGGATCAAGTCCCGAAGAAAGAGCATCCAATCTGTACGTAAAATGAATGATCGTAAGCTTCTTCAGTTTTCGACCTCCGTCATCGAATTCCAGAGTGACGGGGTAAGAAATCCTGTATTGGATCATATTGGAAACCCTTGCCTCGCCTTTTACTGGGGGATTGTAAAAAGACTTATCTAGGGTCTTTACAAAAAAGCCATTTTCCTCTATACTTCCCGCGTTATGAAAACTGACATTCACCCAACATATCACGCAAAAACTAAGGTTGTTTGCGGTTGCGGCAATGAATTTGAAACGGGTTCAACCGTCGAAGATATTCGCGTTGAGCTTTGTTCAAAGTGCCACCCTTTTTACACCGGGAAGCAGAACCTCATCGACACATCCGGTCGCGTGGAGCGTTTTGAAAAGATCATGAAGGCGACGGAAGAAAATACGGATCGAAGCGGAAAGAAGGCAAAGACCGAAAAGCGCGCCAAACAGAAAGCCGAAAAGAAAGGCGTAAAAGTTGTAAAGCTTCACGAAGCATAAATACAAAAAACCGACAGTTTGATACCGTGTATCAGAAGGTCGGTTTTTTATTTTCCCGCGTTTATGAAAGATCTCATCCACGAAGCGAAAGCCGTGCTCAAAAAACTCAAAGATATTGAGGGAGCTTTATCGACTCCGGAAATTCTTGCGGATCAAGCGAAGTTCAAAAAAACATCGCAGGAATTCGCCGTGGCGAAACAAAAAGCTGATCTTGCCAAGCGCTTTCTTGATAAAGAAAAAGCGCTTCGCGATGTGCGCGAGGCGATCAACTCCGGAGAAGCGGAGCTTGTGGAAATGGCAAAAGAAGAACTGCCTGAACTTGAAGAGTCATTCGCGAAATTGGAAGAAGAATTTTATGCTTCGCTTTTGCCAACCGAACCGCATGACCATTCAAATGCCATGATTGAAGTGCGAGCGGGAACCGGTGGAGATGAAGCGTCTATTTTTGCCGGAGATCTTCTTCGCATGTATTTACGATATGCGGAGCGCATGGGATGGAAGTCGCAATTGATTTCAGAATCAAGAAATGAAATGGGCGGCTACAAGGAGGCGATTGTGTCGATCAGCGGCCCCGGTGCCTATGGAGAATTGAAGTTCGAATCAGGCGTGCATCGTGTGCAGCGCGTTCCGGAAACGGAAAAGCAAGGGCGTATTCATACGTCGACCGCGACGGTCGCGGTTTTGCCGGAGCTCGAAGAAACGGAAATTCAAATCGATCAAAAAGATTTGCGCATCGATACCTTTTGCGCCGGGGGAAAAGGCGGGCAAAGTGTAAACACCACATATTCCGCGGTTCGCATCGTGCATGAGCCATCGGGGATTGTCGTGAATTGTCAGGATGAGCGATCGCAATTACAGAACCGAGAGCGCGCGATGACTATTCTTCGCGCCAGACTTTGGGAATATGAAGAAGAGAAGCGTCGATCTTCCATTGAAGCCGAGCGTCGATCACAAATCGGTTCCGGAGGAAGATCGGAAAAAATTCGAACCTATAATTATCCGCAAGATCGCATCACGGATCATCGGATTAAAAAATCGTGGCATAATATTCCATTGATTCTCGATGGAGATATCGATCCGGTCATTCGTGCCGTGAAGAAAGGCATTCTAGAAGCGGCCGGGTAAACCGGTCGTTTTCATTTTCTGTATATGAACTGATATAGTCCATATATATGCCGATGCGTGCGTCAAAAAAAGCCATGGGGTCTCATGTAGGAAGAATGATTTTTAGTTCAGGATCGAAACGAACCATTGAGCGTCGTTTGAATAAGGCGAACCAGAGCGACCTGAAGAAATCATTAAAAATGCGCGGACTTGGGGAAATTAAGAATGAGGATATCGCGAAAGTGATGGCGGGCGAGCATCGTGCCGGGTGGTCGCAGCATAAAATGCGTCGAGTGGTTGAAGCATTGCAGGATGCAGGCGTTGCAAGGAAGGCTCGGTCCGCAAGTCAAATGGTGACACAGGCATCGAGGGATGCACAGCTCGAAACCAAGGACAGTATGAAACGGCTCGCGCGTGAACGAAGAAGAGAAGCAAATATGGAGGAGGCGGGCAAAGGCACCGAAGGGATTCTCGATAGGATGCGAGGCGCGATGGGAAAAGCGAATAAGGTTGGGTCAGGAAGCGCGGTATCTGAAAGGAAAATAGAAAACGATGAACGCGCAAATCCATTTGAACGACAGCAAATGAAATTACAGCCAAAATTGAGAATTCCAAAAGAAGAAAAAGACGAGAAGGATAATCCATATATTGGATTTCAGGCATAGCGCTCTTTTTAAGCTCGCGAGCGTTAAGGGTTGCAAAAAACCTCATTTTATACTACAGTTCTCGCCGTCGAAAACATCTATTTATCATCTTCGCGAAGTCCGTTTTCGGTCATATCTCGTTCCTTCCTTGGTTTATCCAAGGCCATGAGAGATGCGACGCTCGCGATTAAAGGAACATATGTCAAAAATCCCAGAATTAGTTGAACTCTTGCAGGCGGGAGTGCACTTCGGTCATCAAACATCCAAGTGGCATCCGCGCATGAAAAAATTTCTCTTCGGCGAACGCCAAGGAGTACACATTATTAATCTTGAAGAAACGCAGAAGTGTCTTGAACGGGCGATGGAATATGCTCGGAGCACGGCGGCGCGAGGCGGAACCGTATTATTTGTTGGAACAAAGAAACAGGCGGCACCGTTAATTGAAGCAGCGGCAAAAAATTGCGGCATGCCCTATGTCACAAAGCGCTGGCTTGGCGGAACGCTTACGAATTTCGCGAGTATCGCTCAGCAGGTGCGTAAGTACAAGGATTTAAAGCGACGCCAGGAAAAAGGAGAGCTTGCGAAATACACAAAGCTTGAACAGTTAAAAATGTCGGAGCAGCTCGACATTCTCGAAGGAAAAGTCGGGGGGATGCTCGAAATGAGCCGTATCCCGGAAGTGATTTTCATCTTCGATATTCGAAAAGATAAAACGGCATTGGAAGAAGCGGTGCGACGCGGCGTCAAGGTCATTGCGATCTGCGATAGCAATGTCAATCCAAAAAATGTCGATTATCCAATTCCGGCAAATGACGACGCGGTAAAATCAATTGAATTGATCGCGAATACCATGTCGGAAGCAATGAAAAGCGGCCGCGACGAATGGGAAAAGAAACGCGGAGCGCTTGGCGGTTCACTTGTCACAAAAGCAACAGCAAAAAAATAAAAAACTAACGTACTTTACCTATGAGCGTAGATACAGCATTGATTGCAAAATTAAGAGAGCGCACAGGCGCGGGAGTGCTTGATGCGAAGAAGGCGCTTGATGAAGCTGGCGGAGACATCGAGAAGGCGATTGAAGTATTGAAAGAAAAAGGCGCCATCAAGGCGGCGAAAAAATCAGATCGCGACGCGCATGACGGCATCATCGCTTCTTATGTGCATCACAATGGAAAGCTTGCGGCCATTCTGGAACTGGCTTGCGAAACGGATTTCGTGGCCCGCACGGATGAATTCAAAGGACTTGCGGAAGATCTTGCCTTGCAGGTAGCGGCGATGAATCCGGAGTATGTCAGTCCGGAAACGGTTCCGGCCGATGTCCTCGAAAGCAAAAAAGCGGAATTCATGAAAGAAATGGCGGAGGACAATAAACCTGATGATATTAAGGAAAAAATTGTCACGGGGAAACTGGAGAAGTGGTATAGCGAGGTATGTCTTACCAAGCAAGAATTCATCAAGGATGATTCAAAGACCATTGAGCAAATCCTCCAGGAAAAAATTTCCACCATTGGAGAGAATATCGTCCCAACACGTTTCGCGCGTTTGAAAATGGAGGCGGCTCCAAGCGCCTGCTAAGGGAATAAGAAAGAAATAAGAAAAAAGAAGCAGAAGCTTCTTTTTTCTTTTATTCAAACAACGTATACTGGGAGCAATATGAACATTGCAATCAATGGTTTTGGCCGTATTGGTCGAAACGTCTTTAAAGCGGGCTTGGGGAAGAAGGGGTTTGCGGTCGTCGCGATTAACGATTTGACCGATACACGCACGCTCGCGCATCTGTTGAAATATGACACGGTGTACGGCAATTATGACAAAAAAGTCTCATATGATGATACGCATATCATTGTGGGAGGAAAAAAGATCCGCGTCCTTTCAGAAAAAGATCCGGGAATACTTCCATGGAACAAAATGAAGGTGGATATTGTTCTGGATTGCACGGGGAGATTTCGAACTGAGGAAACCGTGAAGCCGCATCTAAAGGCCGGCGCGAAACGCGTGATAATCAGCGCGCCGTCAAAACGAGGGAATGTCCCAACGCATGTCATTGGCGTGACTCAGGACGGGGCCGGAGCGTCTTCCATTATTAATACTGCGAGCTGCACGACGATTCGCATTTCTCCTTTCGCCGTCGTCAT
>CBDULO010000056.1:0-5614 GCA_965368095.1 uncultured bacterium
GAGGAACATCAAAGCAGGAGGCGCAAGTCGCTGCGGCGGAAGCTGGGCTTGAGGCTAAGGGTTGGAATACAACAAAAAAATAAAAAACATCGCTCCGGTTGGAGCGGTTTTTTGTAAACATGTTATTCTTGTCCATATGATTCAACGTCTCACCGCAGTTCTTTGCGTTTTTTCTACGCTCTTTTTTATGTCCGGACCGAAGCCGGCGGACGCGGCTCTCTGTTTCGGGAATGATCACATTTTCACTCTCGAGATATATGGAAGCGGGAATCCTGTCTCGAATGCGCTCGTCACGTTTTATAGAAATACCGATCGAACATTTAAGGCGGATAATAAACTTGTCGCCGGAACGGAGGATGCGGAGGCGACATCCAATTCTTCCGGAATCGTGACCATGAATCTGGATGAGGCGACCTACTATGCCACCATCATCACCGCGAGTTTTCAAGAATTGGAAATTGACGTTGGTGTACCGGAGGACGGCATATGCGGCACGCATAGAGTATTTCTCACCCCAACCGGAGATGGGATTGTGGATCCCGTGACTTCAACGGCAACCATTGATCGCGCAACCATTTATGCGGACGAAGAAAGCACGGCTATCCTCACCATTCAAGCCTATAATACGCATGGAAGCGTCGCGCCGAATATTTCCGTTGATCTATCGGGCGATTTATCGGGACTCACCATTGAAAAACCAAAGAGCGTGACCGACAGTACGGGACGCGCGAAATTTTATTTGCAAGCGAGTCAGCCGGGTTCGGCTTTTCTCTTTCCAAAGCTGGGCCCCTATTCTCTTCCACCGGTAAAAATCACAGTATTATCGGGGAGTGCAAGCGGAACGAACTCCACGGTTTCACGAAATCTTTCCAGCGTCTCCCTTTCGAGTGTGCAAGGGATTTCTGATGGAGTGACGCCAATCGTCGCGACAGTCACGGTGAGAAATAAAAGCAATATTCCGGTTGCCGGCGTGGATGTCTCCATTCGTATAAGTGAACAAGATATTATTCTTGATCCTGAATCCAAATTAACGGACCTCAACGGCCAGGCGACTTTTTCCATAAAGAGTTCAAAAATCAAAACCGGATTCATTTCATTTCTTGCCGGTGGACAGGCGCTTGATGCGCGTCCCGCCATTTCATTTATTCCAAGTATCACTCCGGGAACGCCGGGTGGAACGACGCTTCCTCCGCGAGCGCCATACGAGCCGGGTGAAGCCATTCCCGTCGGAACGCTTTTAAAACTTCCGGACGATGGCAATCCTTCCACGCAAAGCGATACGACCGTATATATTGTTTCTTCAAATGGAACGCGTCATCCATTTACGCACTCCAGAATTTATTTCACGTGGTATACGAACTTCGCAAATGTACAGATCGCAACGGAGGGCGCGCTTTCGGCATTGCCGCTCGGGGAGCCGGTTCCATTTAAAGCGGGAACGCGCCTCTTGAAATTCAGTTCCGATCCGAAAGTCTATGCGCTCACGGCTGAGCGAGAACTTCGCTGGCTGGTGAGCGAAGCGGTTGCTGAGGCGGTATACGGCTCCGCATGGAACACGCTGGTGGAAGAATTCCCGGTCAGTGAATTTACATTATACGCGGAAGGCGCATCAATTGAACGCTTTGGAGATTTTGATCCAACAAAAGAAGCCGCGGATGCGGCCTCTCTAGATAGCTTGCTTTGATTTTTACCGGCCAACTTCAATGGTCATGCCAAGCTGTGCGAATGGGGCCGTGACGAATACACGGTCATAACTTGTTTTGTATACGAAGTATCCCGTTCCATTTGCGGATGCGCTTGTTGGATCTTCCGGAAGTTGAAGGACATACCGTTCTTCGAATGTGAGGACGGAGAGATCGACGAGTCCCGCGCAACTGGTTGCATCGGTTCGACAGATTTCCACGCCACCGGCCCCCGTAGGAATGGTCGAGGGAAGGATGCCGTTATTATCAATAGAATACTGATGAATGGCATTCAATGTTGTATTCACATCGCTCCACCTCTGAGCATTATTTGAACTCGCGATATTGCGTTGCGTATTCAGCGCGATGATCACGATGGCCGCGAGAATGGTGATGATCGCCACCACGAGAAGGAGTTCAATCAGAGTGAACCCTTTTGCGTAAGTTTGTTTTCGAAAATACATAAGCTTTTTCAAGGAATATTGTAACACGTTTCCAATTGCCAGGTAAAAAGATTAGGGAGACTGAGAGTTTGGGGATAAAAAACAAATTTCAAAACGGTTTCAAAACATCCAATAGCTCCGGAAACTCTTGCGTTTTCATATCACGATAGGTGAAATGTTTTTTACCGGGGATTTCAATCGTCCTAATGCGTGGTATGGCATTTTTGATTTGATTTACGCTCGACAATATCTCTTCGTCATCTTCAGGCGCGAACAGCATGTGCAAGCTATCAGCTCTATCTATCATTTTCGGATCAATTTTGAAGTCAAAAAAGTTAGACTCAATCTCGTCTCCATCTGGGTCAAGAAACGGTGCCACTAAAACCACTTTTCCTACGCGTCGCTGATTTTCGCTCAACCATCTCACGAGAAACCCCGCGCCACAGCTATGACCGATTAAAGCTGTTTCTTTCCCGATGTGAAATTGTTCAAATACACTGCACCATTTTTCATATATTGGTGCATACGGTTCTGGAAGCTCTGGAGTTTGCGCGAGAACGTCATGAAGAATCAATTGTCGTTGTATCCAGGGCAGCCAATGCATATTGGACTGGGAACTTGCTTTTATGTCGAAATATTCTTTTTTTGAGGGCATCCCATGCAAGATGATGGCTGTTTTCATATCAGTACTCTAAAATATAAAGCTCCATATGAATAGAGGTTTGCCGTGGTACGCCTTGGGTTACGTCATTGGAACTAGCTGACGGAAGAATTGCACAGATGGGCGCAGTTTCAGAAGGTATGCACGGATTAGATAGAAGTCAACAAATTATCCTGCGGTTGAGAGATTGACAGAAGACGTAGTTTTTGCTACGTGTATTAGCAAAGTGAAATATATGCAGTATCAAACGAATCACATGTATTCAGTGATCGGTCTGGCACCCCTAGTGGTCAGGCAGGTTTTGATATGATTCGCTTTATTTCAAATCATATCCATCCCTGCCTGACCGGCAGGGATTTTTGTTGGCCAGGGGAGGTATGCATGACAAAGAAAGAAAAGTCGCCCATTTTTCTTCAGGGAAAGCGAGTCAATCTTCGACCACTCGAAGAATCAGATCTTCAGCGCTGCATGCGTTGGATAAACGATCCGAAGATTCGAAAATTCGTTGCGAATCAGATGCCGATGGACCTAGTAAGTGAAAGGAAATGGTTCGACACGCTCGACCGATCGATGCCGAGGACGGACATCATTCTCGCAATCGTCCTTCGTCGAAGTGATCGGCATGTTGGTATCATGGGGCTACATAGGATTGATTGGATCAATCGACACGGGACAACCGGTGCGATAATTGGTGAGGAAGATTGTTGGAATAAGGGATACGGGGCTGAAGCAAAAAGCCTTTTGCTCGAATATGCATTCCAAACGCTGAACCTTCATCGAATCAACTCAAGTGCTCTGGCTATCAATAAAAGAAGTCTGGCATATCTTAAAAAATCTGGATACCGCGTCGAGGGCTGCAGACGACGCATGTTCTTTCGGAATGGTCGTTGGGTCGATGAAATTGCTCTAGGTATTCTTGCTAGCGAATGGAGAGCGATGCAAAAAAGAAAATAAAAACCTGCTCCGCATAGAAATATGCGGAGCTTCTTTTTGTCATGGTACACCCGGTGGGAAGCTCACTCGGCCTTCGGCCTCTTCATATGGGAACGCGTTCCCCTCTAACGCTTCGTTGTCACCCCTCAGTCAGATCCTTTAGGGAGACATGCCAAGCTTGTCTCCCTAAGACCCTTCAAGCTCGATTCCCGCCGGAGACAAAATAAAAATCCCACCGGGAAAACCCGATGGAATTTTTATGGTACGCCGTGAGGGAATCGCTGCTCACTCCGCGCAGTCCGGGGCGGCTGCGCACCAAATGCACCCCGTGCATTTTCTCGCCGCCCGTTCGATTCCCAGCAAGCAACGATCAACAAAACCCCGGCAGATGCCGAGGTTTCATTGATGGTACGCCGTGAGGGAATCGAACCCCCATTGCCGGTTCCGAAGACCGGAGCTTTATCCGTTAAGCTAACGGCGCGAGGAGCGAGCGTCGCGAATATGTTTACATATTCATGACCGAGCGACGAGTGGCCGAATCGGGCGGTTGCACCGATACGGCGCATGCCTTTGTTCGACAAGACAAGTGCGAGCGTCGCGAATATGTTTACATATTCATGACCGAGCGACGAGTGGCCGAATCGAGTTACTTATTCGATACGGCGCAAGAAACGGACTCTTAAATTGTACGCGAAAACGTATCAGAATCTTGCGACTTTGGCTAGAGCATGCAAAGGTCGGTGGAGTTCTTTTGAAAGAGGGAGATCATGAGCAAGTCTGAAGATCCTCGCATGGTGCTCAAGGATTCCGCGGCAATCATGGAAGGGCACTTTGTCCTGAAAAGTGAAAGACATTCATCTGTCTACGTGAACAAGGACGCGATATACACCAATCCGTCGACCATCAGTATTCTGGGGTGTGACCTCGGACAACCCTTCATTGAGGACGATGTGCAAGCGGTATTGGGGCCCGCCATTGGCGGAGTGATTCTCGCTCACTGCACGGCGAAGTTCATCAATCTCGACCGGAGACTCGATCGGGGAGATAATCGCTTGGCGCGGTGCCTGTTCGCCGACAAGGACGGGGACGGGTTCATCATCAAGCGAGGCTATGACGTCTACGTGAAGGAGCGCCGTGTTCTAATCGTGGAAGATATCATGACAAGCGGCGGATCGGTTCGAGCGACCGCTGAAGCTGTCCGACGGCTCGGAGGAGAAGTCGTCGGAGTCGCCGCGATTTGCAACCGCGGTGGTTGTACGGCGGAATCTCTCGGTGTGCCGAAACTTGTTTCTCTTGTAGAAATGGAGCTTGGCACCTGGAGCAAGGATGAATGCCCTCTCTGCGAGAAGGGCGTTCCGATCAATACCGAGGTTGGTCATGGCGAAGCATTTCTTCGGCGCCGTGACGAGACGCGGATGCTGTCGATGAGAACGCTTCATAATGCCGCGAAAAGCGGCATTGGCAAATCGCTTTCACCTGACGAGTAAGAAGTCGCTCCCAACAAAATTCCTGGCCCCGGATATTCCTCCGGGGCTTTCTATTTGCCTGAATTTCTTTTGAGTGTTGAGATATAAAAGTCACCATAATTATGAGAATTGGAATCGACGCGCGAATGATGGGCGCGGAAAATACACGGGGCATTGGACGCTATATCGAAGAAATGATTCGCGCCATGCTCAGTCAACTTCATGAAAATGAAACCGTGGTTTTATTTGAACGCAAACCCAGGCAGTCGCCAATTCAGCATCATCGAGTTGAGCATGTAGAAGCGGATATTCCTTGGTATGGAATACAAGAGCAGACCGCTTTCCCGAATATCATCCGTGATGCCGGAATAGATGTTCTTTGGGTTCCGCATTGGAATATCCCGATTCGTTACAAGGGCCCGCTTATTG
>CBDULO010000057.1:0-5596 GCA_965368095.1 uncultured bacterium
TTCCACCGTCCTGCGCGAACGCGGGAGCGGCGATGAAGACGAGGACCATGACCACGAGGGTCGCGAGCTTGCTGTTGATGCTGTGCATCGTTTTTTCTTCCTTCTCCCCATTTAAGGGGTGGTAAAGACCGGAGAACCATGACGTCTACTCACCAAGCACCAATGCTTGAATGAGCCAGGGACGCCACGGTCCCTGAAGCCGTCCCGACAAGCTTCTCGCCAAGATGGAGGAGGAGATATCTTGGTTAGAGGTTGGACGGAACGGCTTCAAAGACCGTAATTCTTCATTAAATGAACGAACGAATATAGCATGAATATCCGGTTTTGTCAAGGGATGCTGACAATATCTGTATGTTTTTGTGAAAACAAAAAAACCGCTTTATTTAGCGGTTTTTATCATTATTAGCCAAGAAAGCTTGGCTAATTTTAGTGCCGGGGCTTTTGTACCAATACCCAGGCCACACCGAGCAATAAGCCTATTGAAAGCCCAAAAACGCCATTTGCCGCGAAATTCGGTCTTGCGAACCAACGGGAGTCTAATGCCCTATCAATCACCTGAAGCCTTACACTAAAACCAAAATAATTGGGCGCTTGCTTGGTCAATTCTTCCGCGGCCGCATTTACAAGCGCGCGCGCCTGCTCTCTATTTGGGTGATAGACGGTGACCGTCATTAGGCCAGAATTCGCTTCGACCCCCGTTTCTACGCTTTGTTGCCATAGTTGTCGGCGCTTAAATTCATCATTTGGGAAATAGCTGGAATCGACGCCTTCGGCCTGTGAAAGGATATTTTCAAAAAATGTCGAGGTAAAAAGGAGCTGAGACAGGCTTTGGGCAATGCGCTCATTTGATTTCAAAACCGTATATGCGTCGAGACTGGTTGATGCCGGCTGAGAAATAAGAAGCCTTACGGTTGAGGAATATTGAAGCGGGGTGAGCAAAGAAAATGCCAAAGCGAGCAATAGCCCCAGGAACGCCGTGCCGGCGATCAGCTTCCATCCCATCTGTAATGATTGTAAAGGTGAAATACGGGGCATAATTTTTACTCAATGAGAGAGATACTTGTTTCAATTTCTTCCAGAGCAAGCTCCACTTCGAGCTGCTCCTCTCCGCGAAGCACGGTAAGCACGACGCTTGCTCCGGGCCGGTACTCGAGCAGAATTTCTCCCAAGTCCGCTTCTCCTTCCAGAATATCACGTTCAATGCGTTCGATCACGTCCCCCGGTTCAAGCTTTCCGAATGCGGGACTCGTCTTTGCGATGGAAACACCCGTCGCTCCCGGACGAAGCCAAGCGCCGGATGAAGGAAGGGTATCCGGTCGATTCGCAAGCACCACCCCTTCAAGATCAAGCGCGTAAATGGAAAGCCCGGCATGCGCGATACTGCCGGAATCCAGGAGGCTCGCAAGATCTCTCGAAACGGAACCGACCGGTTGAACGAGCCATGCGCCAATATGTTCATTATAGGATTCATATAATCCGATGAGCTTTCCCCGGCCGTCCCATACAGGCTGGCCCGCCACGCCATCTTCTTTATTTCCGGAAATGAAATAACGGCGGTTCGCATATTCACTTGAAACCGGCGCGTAGACCTTTCTCGCGCGGACGCTCATGATGGATGCCGGACGAAGCACGGAAGCCTGACGTTCCGTCCAAGCGGCGGCACCGACCGTCACATCTCTTGCCTGTACGAAATCCGCGACCGGCAATCCGGACGCGTCAATCTTCATATATACGATATCCGTATCTTGGTCGCGTATGGCCTGTTCAATCGGCACAAGCCTTCCTTCATTCGCGATACGTATTCCGGAAAAGACCAGCCCCTCCACCGCTTCATATGAGGTGATAAGCCAGCCGTCTGACGTGACCGAAATGGCCGACCCAATGACCTGTTCTTCCGTTACGGGAACGTCCGCAATAGTCGTTTCGACAATTTGTAAAACGGGACTTCGACGTCTTTCATCAAAGGCAGAAGGGAGCGAGGTAAGCAGAGGTCGCGTTTCAATGGGAATAATCTCTATCTCCGGCTTTTCGGGAATCGTGGATGTGCTTGCGACTCCCGCAATACGCGCCGAGAGATTCGCCAGTTCAGGCTCGGTTCGGAAGGTTGTGATTGCCGCTCCTGAAACAGCCCCGGCCAATAATCCCGCGATCGCTCCCCAGAGCCAGCCGCTCTTCAAAAATGATATAGACTTCCCCTTTTTCATACCCTTCAGTGTATCACAGGATGAAGTTCAAACTCTACGCCCAGGGCGAGATAAGAAGGATGGTAAGAAAAAAAATAAAAATGAATATTCCTTCAAGCCACGCTTGCCGCTTTGTTGGCTGTGGGGCATAGGCATATCGGCGTATGCGAATAGGAACGGAAACAAGAATAGCGGCAATCGCCCCATGGACCGGCAAAGGCACCGGGAGAAGCAGAATGAGAATGGCCGCCTGTACTCCGATCGCTCCGCCAAGAGTGGCCCAGCGCATACGATGCATATTGTTCGCGGTCGGATGCGATGTCACAAAATACAATGCGGCAATGACCATCGGAAAAAGCAAAAGACCGTAGAGCGGTGAGATTCTGAGAAATACATGCAACCCATTCATACTTATGCCAAACAAAAATGCGATGGCGGGAATATATGCGATATTCAATCTGGAAATGGCATTTACCGGATAACGGTATGTTTCAAAATACGCAAGATAGATTAGCTCAAGCGACATGAGCGGGATGAGAAAAAGGAGAATGGTGATCAGCCATTTTACGAATACGGTTTCGACAAGAAGAAAGCTCACTCCCAATGAGAGCAAGGAAAAGACCGGCGGAATGATCTGGAAAAACATCTGCATCCAGTCTTTTTTATTTTCATAGGCGAAAAAAATGGCCGTTCCAAAAAATGCGATAAGGAGAACCATGAGCGGCCACGGATAGGTCAGCGGAAAAGTGAATTGCACATATCCGAGTCCTCCGCCAAGGACGGCGATCGCAAGGGGCATGACCCGGAGAAAGAGGCGCTTCATTGTGATAAACGTAAACCGCGGGCAATCATCTGAAAAGAGGAAAAGTAAGCGCGCCCTTTTTTCTGAGAGAAAATGTGATATAGGATAGAACCATGACCGCTTTTGCCGAGAATCGAAAAGCCCGAATGAGCTATGAAAGCCTCAAAGATTTTGAGGGCGGCTTGGTATTGACCGGCGCTGAAGCGAAAGCGATTCGCGAAGGACAGGCGAAACTTGAAGGATCGTATCTCAAACTAAGAGCGGGCGAGCTTTTTCTCGTTGGAGCGCATATCGGAGCCTATACCAAGATGGCGAAGCGCGATGATTATGACCCATTGCGCGAGCGGAAAGTTTTAGTTCATAAAAAAGAACTCCTCTTTTTACAGGAAAAAAGCTTAGAGAAAGGCTTGACAATGGTGCCTTTTTCCCTATATCCTCAAGGCCGACGCATTAAGATTTCGTTTGGCCTCTGTCGGGGTCGAAAGACCTATGACAAGAAGCAGAAACTGAAAGAACGGGATCAGAAGCGGCGGATCTCCCGATTTACGGATCGAGGAGACGAGTAGATCAGACCCTTCGGGGATGATGTAGTTTCGACGGCAGAACTTTCTCAGAATTGCAGGCCGTGTGTGATGAATGCGCACGTACCCACCCATTCATCAACTGACAACTGCCAATGTCATCACAAAGGCAAAGAATGCTTTCGCTCACGCGTTCAGCGTTCCAGCCTTCGCTCCGTCCTTCGCTTAAAGCGAACTGACGGCCGATCCTCATATTGCATGTCTCAGGCATATGAACGATCGTCATATATTATGAGACTTGATTCCGTAAGCGCCTCAGTTACGGAATGACCTTGGCCTGAAGCTTAAGCTGAAAGATGTTGTTCACTCATACATCTTGAAGCCGACAATCCGGGGCCTGTCATCCAATACGCTTTCGTTACGAAAGGAAAAGAGTTTGTGAGAAAATGACTGAAAATTATTTGAGGCCTAGTGCAAGACTAAGCCGAAAAGAATTGAAGAAATTTTCGCCAAAATATTTTCCTTGCAGTAGAAATGGTATTGGGTGACAGGCCCCACAAGAGTGAACCAAGCCTGTGAAGAGGTTTTGAGAGGAACTGTTCGGACGGGGGTGCGATCCCCCCCATCTCCACCATATTCCTCATCTCGAAATACGAGAGATGGAATACACATTCAAATCTGTTAAGATCCAAGGATCGACGGGTGACGAGAGAATGCCCTGAGGGCATTCAGTGCGCAGTCACCCCGGATCCCGAATCGGAGTGAGGGACGATCCCCCCATCTCCACCATGTCAGTTGTTTCGGAAACGAAACTCGCGACACACAAAAAACAAACATGCGAATTCACCGACGCCGTCGACACGGCCAAAAAAAGAATGACATTGCCATCTCATATAAATTCAATGAGCAGATTCGAGCACCTCAAGTTCGCGTCATTGATGAGGCCGGTGAAATCCTCGGTGAAATGAAAACGGCGCAGGCATTAAATCTTGCGATCGAGCGCGGATTCGACCTTGTAGAGGTTTCTCCAAAAGCGGAACCGCCCGTATGCAAGCTCCTCGATTACGGACAATTCAAATATCAAAAAGAGAAAGAGATGCGCCAGCAAAAGGCGCATGCAAAGAAAGTTGAGGTCAAAGGCGTTCGTCTTTCCGTAAAGATGGGCCAGAAAGATTTCGACACAAGACTGGGTCAGGCGATGAAATTTCTTGAAAGCGGCGATAAGCTCAAGATCGAGGTTCGCATGCGCGGACGTGAAAAAGCGCATGGCGATCTTGCCGTGGGAAAAGTGAATGAATTCATCGAGGCCTTGCAAGAACAGCATTCTCTTGCTATAGAACAGCAACCAAAAAGAAGCGGAGGAACCGTTTCAGCCGTGGTTGCCAAAAAAACCTAATATGAAGCAAAAGACACATAAAGCGATTTCAAAGCGCATCAAGATTACAAAGACCGGAAAACTCCTGAAACGCGCGAGCGGACAGGATCATTTTAATAGCCGCGAATCCGGAAAGGTCACGCGCAATAAACGTCGGGACAGACTTGTGCCAAAAACTTTGGTGAAAAATATCAAGTCACTCATCCCGCATAACTAAACCTATATGCCGAGAGTAAAACGAGGGACGCAACACGTTAAGCGTCGAAAAAATATTTTGGCCCGCACCAAGGGAATGATGTGGGGTCGAAAGAGCCAGATGAAGGCGGCGAAAACCGCTGCCATGAAGGCGGGCGCGCATGCCTATGTCGGACGCAAGTTAAAGAAGCGAACGAACCGAGGGATTCAGAATGTTCGTATCAATGCCGCCGCGAGGATGCATGGCACGACATACTCCAAGCTCATGGGCGATCTCAAGAAGCGAAAGATTGAACTGAATCGTTTAATGCTTTCCCGTCTCGCAAGAGAATATCCGGACGTATTCGAAAAAATCATCAAAGCATAAGCAGAAAACACCTCTCAAATCCGGGAGGTGTTTTTGTTTTGTTCATGGATTAATTCCGAAGAACTTTTTATGCACCTACTCCGCAAAAAATTGAAACGGCCCGAAAAGAATTGTTTCGCGCCAAATCCCGCCCCGGGTCGGGGAAAGGAAAGA
>CBDULO010000058.1:0-5560 GCA_965368095.1 uncultured bacterium
GATTTGGCCGGCTCGTTTTCATCGGATGTTCGGCTTTGAAGCCGCACAACTCTTTTTTGCCATTGACCAGGAAGATCGCTCACGCACTTGGGATGACAAATGGGAAATACAGTATCAACTCATGAAAAATGCATTGATTGATTGGGATACCGCTCTGAACCGCCGCGCGAATGAAAACGCATTGCCACCGGACGTTATGCCTGATCTCGACATCGGCCTTTTAGGACACTGATTATGAGAAGTTTCCCTGTTACCGAATTCAAACATGGCATCGTGAATGCCGTTGAACCGCAGTCTATTCCTGACGGAGCAGCTTCCGATTCTCTTAACTGGATTACAAAGGGAGACAAGATCGAGCTCTCAAGAGGAATGTCTGTTCTAGGGACCGAGATTCCCGGTGTCGGAAGAACTACGGGGCTGCATGTGGGCTACAAATCCGACGGAACGGAAGTGTGGTTTGCCTCACGAAACAAAAGCGTTTACTACTATGACACCGGGACGGAACTCTGGACGGAGATCGGATCGAACATTCTCGGTGATGATGCCGATGGTGAAGATGTAACGTTCGCGAACTACGTGACGAATGCCGGGTCGCAGGTATGGTTCTGTTCACCGAATAGCTCGCTTTTCAAGGTGATGACGGCAAATCCCGGAAGCTACACGGACGTTTTCAACTCCTCAAAAAACTTTAAGGGCTACATCGCCATTAACAGCAATCGAATGCTGTTGTGGCGCAGAAATGAAGATAAGAGCGGTCTATACGGCTCCTATGTCGACGCGCAGAACTATACAACCGTTTCAGGTGAAGCAACCGCTTCATTAAGCGGAACCCTCGCGTTCAAGTCAGGTGGCTCAACAAGAACTTGTTTCGGCGTTACGATCACGCTCACCGGATCCGGCGAAGTTTATACGGACGACTACAACGGGAATCTCACCGGCAATATGGGTGGGACCGGAACGATCAACTACACAACCGGCGAATACACTTTGTCGAATGCGGGAACCGGCACCGCGGATTACCAATGGGAAGATTCGAATGATAACGGCATTTCAGACTTTACAAAGTCAGCAACACGCTTGGCCGGTCAAGGATTTGTTTTCCGTCAAGATGACGGTGGGGGTGATTTCCAGAATGTCGCCATTCTCGGACCAACCATGTATTGCTTCCATGAATTCAGAACCTGGGCTTTAACGCTCACAGCAGATGATACAAACGCGACAAACGATATTTTCCGGCAATTTGTGGGTATCCCCTATCTCCGGGCAATGGTCTCATCAAGTGTCGGCATTTTCTACATTGACGTGACCGACAAAAACAAACCTCGCTTCCGAAAACTGGCATTGAACTCAAACTCAAACGAAGTCGTCCCGCGAGATGTGACTTTGAATATTGACTTGGAGGGCTACAACTTCGACAAGTGCGCTATGTGGGAGTGGTACGACTACATCATTTTCACTGGCCGCACGAATGATGCAACGGTCAACAATCGCATGTTTCTCTTTCACAAGATTTGGGGGAGCATCGACATTCGAGATTACTACGTTGCTTGTCTTGCGACCGGAAATGGAACGCTGATTGCCGGCGAGTCCGTTTCAGACAATGTCGTGACGCTTTTTAGTGGCTTCGATGACAACGACGCTTACATAACAAATTATTGGGAGGGCAATATATCGGAGCTTCGAATTCCCGGGAGGCTCAAAAAGACAAAACGTTTTCGAATCGAGGGCGAGATACAAGTCAATCAGAGCCTAGATATCTACATGGAAATGGATCGTGGCGGGTATGCGCTCATTGGGACTATAAGCGGGAGTGCAGACTACGTTGACCCGACCCCGGTTCATGTAGGCTCCCTCACTTTCGGATCGACCGAGATTGGAGGCGGCGGCGCGGAAGTTGAAGCTTATCACTATTTTGCCGAAATCCGCGTCGCACAGGACAAATTCCTGAACAGAAAGATCAAGTTGGTTGCGACAGGCATCGGGTATGTATCCGTCACCAAACTCGAAGATCACGATATAAGACTCCATCAAACAAAAATCCCTCGAAAATATCGAACATAGCATATGAAAAAACTTTTACTCACCATCCTCACCTTAGTCGCAATCGGCTCACTGATTGCCATCATTATTTCATTGTCAGCTCCAAAGCAGGAACAAACCGAACCGGTGCTCGGAGCGGATATTCCGACTGTTGTGGCTCTCTACACGGACTCTTTAGACTCGAAGATGACCGATAGCGATACGAGCTTCACACTCATTCGAGGTACAGATAAACAGGGTCGCGGACTGAGTGGATTTTATGGATTCGTTATCGACGAGGGTTCAAGCATCGAGGAATTCATGACCGCGAACTGCACAACGGCAACAAATACGACTTGTACCGTCGTTGCTCGCGGGATTGACGTCGTGGATGGAAAAACCGAGGTCACAGCTCTCAAGCAGGAACATCGCAGGGGCGCGCTTGTAAAGATCACGAACTTCCCTCAGATCGCTATTTTGAGCCGAATATTGAATGGCAAAGAGTCTGCTTCTTCAACATTCAGTTTCGGTGGTGGGACGACGGCGCAAGATAAGATCATCAAGGCAGACAATGGCACCGCGAATTTGCCATTTATCCGATACAACGAGGCGTTGACAAAGTGGCAATACTCGGATGATGGCCTGAACACGATCACATTTGTTACATCATCAGCTGGAGGTCTATCTGCGTCATCGACCGGAGCGGCGTTTATCATCGATTCAAAAATAGGGGTCTATACTTCTTCGACGGCGAGCTCCAATGGCGGATTCATGAGCATCGCCGACCAGTCGAGCGGTGAATCGCGCATTTATTTTGATTCCCCACTTTTCCGTTCCACGGCCGGATCATGGAGCGGCCCGCAGACATTCAGCTCTTTGGTCGGGACATCTACCAATGACAATTTACAGATCACAGGTACACCAGACTCGGATAATGATGCGGTAAATCTTGGAAGTGTAAGAGAGTTGGCGAGTCAAGGATACGCAACAGGGACGGCCGGCGGCGATATCAATATTGGAGACGCACTTTACATGTCTTCAACAAGTTCCCTGTTTCTGACAGACGCCGATAGCGCCACGAGCTCTTATAAATTTGTGGGCATTTCGCTTTCGACCGCAAGCTCGACTGATGAAGTGACATTTGTGAAACCGGGCGGTATTGCCGACAATCTCACCGGGCTTACGGCAGGAGACTGGTACTATCTCTCAAATACGGCCGGCAGTCTCGCATCGTCTCCCGGCACGCTTCCCGTTCGAGTGGGCATAGCATTGTCGGCAAATAGACTCCTTATTACCAAGCCGGATTTTACTGCAAGAAAATCAGGATCTGTAACGAGCGTCACAGGAAGCCCGACAACGATCACAACGGGTTTTCCCGTGACAAGGGTCGATCTCGTTTGCGGCCCAGACGGAGGCGAAAATCTACAAAACACGGCCAATGACACAACCCCATCTAGGGGAAGTTGGTACAGAAATTCTGATGGGACATTCTCTCAATATTCCATTGGTTATGGTGCAGATGCGGAGAATTGGAATTACTCCAATATTTGGGCGTGTTTCTGGGAAGAGAGCACAAATTTCTTTGGAATTAAGGTCTCATCTACCGCGAATGGATTTACTCTGGAAGATGAATTGTCTAGCAGTGGTCGTAGAGTGGAGTGGGTTGCGGAATACGATGGAACGCTCATCAACAACATCTATGACTAGATCGAATCTCAAATAACGAAAATCCTATGGCAACAAAAACCGTCGAAGAAATGAGCAAGGAGGCAGAACGAAAGAGTCTCCTCGGGGCGATCAAACGATCCAGAGAAAATCCGGGAGAAATTGCCTATGGAGGTACCGTCGGACAAACACCCGAAGGTAGACCAATTCGTATTCAGGCCTACACCAGAGCACCAGCGCCGGCTCCCACCACTACACAGAGGCGATACGACGCGGAAGGGAATCTAAGCACCAATGTATCCAATCAAAACGACCCCACAACGACCCCGCCGAAAACGGGGGCGAACCTCGGATCGACGATTACACCGCCGGCAGGCGCTCTCTCAAAAGAGCAATTTCTTGTTGATTATGGATATGGACCGGGCCGTGAAGTCGACGAAGCCGCTATTCGTGAGCGGGTAAGAAAACAGCAGCAAGGGCAAATCGACGCGATCAATGCCGCGTTTAATCAAATGATCGCCCGGCAAGAGGAGCAAAACCTCTCTGATCTGGGATCAACGCGCGCCATCAGCGCCAGAAGCGGCCTCATAGGTTCAGACTTCGGTGCGGCGCATGAGGCGAAACAGCGCGAGCGAGGCGGACGTGCCATCGACGCGATCAATGAGGAGCGTTCACTCAGGATTCAGCAAGTCTTCCAGCAAATGGATGAAATGGCACAAAAACGCATTGACAGCGAGTTGGCAAAGGTGAAAGCGGAGCAAGCAGAGACACGAGAGGGCGCGGCCGCGTATAAGAACTATCTGACGGAGGTTCAGGGACAGGCACGTGAATACGCTAAGACACTTGGCGCAGCAGGGCTAAGCGTCGACACACTCAAAGAACAGGCGCCGGAGAAACTTCAACAGCTTCTCGACTCAACTGGCCTTGATGAGTTTAGCCTGGCGACTTCCATGAATGCCGCAAAACCAAAGGCCGAACAAATCGACTATACGCTGAAAACTGTCGGCAATAAGGTGTTTGGTTATGGCGTCAACCCGGCAACCGGTCAAATCGAAACCATCGAGAAAGAACTTCCGGTTGACCCAGGCGTCGATCTTCAGGACTACAAAACCCAAATTCTCGATGACGGCACCGTGCTATTCGTCCCTGAACAGATTGACCCGAACAAACCACTTGAAGAACAGATCCGTATGTTCGGAACACAAGGTCAATTTGCCAAGCCAGAGCAACCAAAGGCTCCGGTCTCAAAGGTTGTTGGAGGCAGTCTCTATCAACAAAACGCGGACGGCTCATGGGACATTGTCATTAAGAAAGAAGACACGGAAGGCGGCACCGAAGAAGCGATTATGAACCAAAACCGCATAGCCGTGGCTCAGGACATCGAGGCCATTCGCGGATCGGATGGATATCTCGACACAGCAAAATATTCTCAGGTGAGAGAGAACATCGCCGTGAACGCTCCGGATCTTCTGAAATGGTTTGATCAGACATATCCTCCCAAGCAATATCTCAACCCGAATGATCCCACGAACAGGATAACAGGCGATTTTAACGGAGACCTGAGCATGTCAGAAAAAGGCTCAACGGGGAACACCCTTGCGAGCGCAAATCTGGGGGAACTCAGCAAAAAATATGAATCTGGCGGCAATCCAGGGGCTATCGGCTATGACAACACGGGTGGCTGGTCATATGGCACCTATCAGCTCGCGCACTCAAACGCCAAGCGATTTGTTGATCAATCGAAATACGCAAAGGAATTCAGGGGCATTCCGTTCAATTCGGCCGCATTCAGAAATAAATGGAAAGAGCTGGCGCGCCGCGATCCGCAGGGTTTCGCCGCGGCACAGCATGATTACATCAAAAAGACGCACTTCGA
>CBDULO010000059.1:0-5540 GCA_965368095.1 uncultured bacterium
AGTTTTGGAATGCCTATCTCGCCGTATTCACCGGCTTGCTCACCCTCGTCTTTCTGACCTTTATCTATAATTTGAATATGCCGCATATGCTTGTCATGTGGGCGTTTTTTGCGCTCTTGGGCGCGGTTGTGAGTCGAAGAACCATGACTTGGGATGCAAAGAGAAATCCGGTTACATATGGCATTCTCGCGACCGTATTTGTTCTCATCGTCATTTCCGGCATTTCAGCTTCCTGGCTTGTCGGACAGCGGTATGCGGCGGAAATGATTTTTTCTGATGCCGTGAAAGCACACCAAGCGAAGAAATCCATTGATGAATACCTTCCACTTGTTCAAAGAGCTTCCAGTCTGAATGGGAAAAATGATGTCTATGCTCGCAACCTTTCTCAAGCGCATCTCTTAAAAGCAATTCAATTGATCCAGGCTGATCCAAGCCGCACCGAGGCTATTCAGCGCGAATTAAAAAAGACCGTGGATGAAGCTCGACGCGCAACCGAGCTTGGTCCGATCAATATCGATAATTGGAGCAATCTTGGCCTGATCTATGAAAATCTTGCCAGCTTTATCCCGGGAACAGACGAGGAGGCGGTGCAAGCCTTCATGAAGGCGCATGCCTTAGAGCCGCAAAATCCTGTTATTCTTACCGAGATTGGAAAAATGTATTTGCTTCGAGCTGATGCGCACCGGACGAATATCGGAAATGAGAAAAAAGATCAAAATAAGGTGAGGCAAGATATGAGTGAGAGTCTGGTTCTCGCAGAACAGTATTTGCGGGAAGCGATATTCGCTAAGCCGGACTATCTTCCATCAAGATATTATCTCGGGGTCGTATATGAACGCGGCGGAAATCTTGAACAGGCTATTCAGGAATTGGAAAACGTTCTCCTGATCAATAATCAGGATATCGGTATCGCATTCGAACTTTCGATTCTCTACTATAGAAATAACCAAAAGGTGGAGGCGTTGAATCTTATGGAGCAGATTACGCAAATGTCGCCCGAGAATGTGAATGCACAGTGGTATTTGTCCGCGATGTACGAAGAGCAGGGTGATACGGGCGCCGCTTTGAAAGTTCTTGAGAGTTTACAGAAGCAGTTTCCGAAACATGAGGCCGTGAAACAGCGTCTGGAAGCGCTTCGAGCGCCAAAGCTTGGCGCGCCGGTTGCAGATGAGCTGCCTTTGCCGATTGAGCGAAATATTTCAGGTCCCGAGGAACAGAATCCAATTAGATGATCTATGAAACAAAAGCCGTTTGAGCGCCTCTCCGATCTTCTTGCGCGTTTCAAGCAGCTTTCGTATACGACAAAGGTATTTCCCACCGAGCGAGACGTAAAAAAATACGGACATATCCGGCCGGAAGAGTTGAGAAATATGCTTTTGAATGAATTGCGTTTTTTGCGCGGTCAGCATGCTTCTTTTGAGAAAATGTGGAGCAAGACCTTTAAAGAGCTTGAACATGTTTTATTGCATGCGAAAGATATTGAATTGCATGAGCGCCTGCACCATGTGCATGAAGATTTGAGTATTATTCGCCGAAGTCTTTTTCGCAGTGAGCTTGCCGGGTGGACGGATCGCGAATTGCTTGATGAATGGAATGAGTGGGAGCGAATGAAGGAATTTCGAGGAGATCAAACGCGGGAAGCTATCAGGCGGGAACGGCAGGAGTTATTACGTTCAGAACTCACATTGCGAGGGTTGGGCAAAAAGCTTGAAAAAAGAATTGAACCGGAAGCACGAGAATATTCTGAGATTGATGCTCCAAAAATAGCTGCAGGTGATCGTTCCCCGGAGACGGATAAGCGGGAAGCCCCACGTGACGATTTTTTTGAGGAATGGAATTCAGAGTATAGGGGTCTTGTTGAGGCTGAAGCGGCGTTTTGGGAACGTATGCATCGTAATATTGAAGATCAGGGCATTCTTGGAACACATAGCGTGCCCTTGCTTAAAAAACGAAAGCGAGCGCATGCGGAGAGGCGGCATATGAAGCGATCGATCGGGTTGTAAATGTTTTTCACATTGACTTCTTGCACCATTTTTGACACTATTTTCTCGCTCACGGGCCCTTAGCTCAGCTGGCTAGAGTGCTTCCATGGCATGGAAGAAGTCATGGGTTCGAATCCCATAGGGTCCACCAAGAATATACCGTCCCAAAATTGGGGCGGTTTGTTCTTGGCTGGTTTTCATGGATAGGATTCGAAGCCGACACCGAAGAATATGCCGGTGACATATTCTGAATGCGGCCGGCTCCGAAGGAGGCTTGAGCGGGTCCCGCTTGCGGGCGGCGAAAGCCGGGTGAGGAGGAATCCCATAGGGTCCACCAAATAAAAACCCCGCCAAACGACGGGGTTTTTATTATCTTGTCCAGGAAAGTGGGTTTTGGAATCGGCCATTCACGATGACTTCATAGTGAAGGTGGGGTCCGGTTGAGCGGCCGGTCGTTCCAACCATAGCGAGCACCTCCCCGCGCTTCACCTGTTGCCCCGCTGTGACGTAGAGCTTAGAGGCATGAGCGTAGCGGGTTTTGAGACCGTCACCGTGGTTAATAAGCACCATGAGGCCGTATCCTCCACTATTCCATCCGGCGACCTCCACAACGCCATCTTCAGAGGCGTAAATAGCATTATTATATCGTCCATGCACGTCGATACCCGTATGACGCCATCCGAAATATTGGTTGATTCGACGGTGATCGGTTGGCCAGAGGAGTCTTGAGGTTCCGGTTTCTACCTTGTCATCCGGTTTCGCTCGATTGTCAGATCCGCCCGTCACTTCTTGATAGAGGTCATAGGCTTTCCCGCTGATACTTGAGATTGGAACGGTATTCTTGATATTGCTTGGCGCTGAGGCAACCGGTGCGGAAAGGGTTGGAGGCGTTCCGCCCGGAACAACCAATTCTTCGCCAAGAGTCAGAACTGAGTCCGGGCCAAGCTGGTTGGCTTCACGGATCTCATCAACGGACGCGTCATATCGTTTTGCGATTGCGCTGAGCGTTTCATTGTTTTTGACTGTGTGAAGAACACCGGAGACAGGCGGGATTTTAAGCGCCTGACCGGGGCGAATGGTTGATCGCGTCGTGAGGCCATTGGCCCAAAGAATCGTTCCGACATTCACGCCGAAGTCGGCGGCAATTTGTCCGATGACGTCTCCTTGTTGCACGACATAGGTTTCGGTTTTTGTGCGCTTCTCTGTCTTTGGCAGGCCGGGGATATTCGCCTCTTCAGCGCCCGGTTGAAGAGCGATGGCTCCGGGAACCGACGTATCTGCAATTGGGATATTTGCGGCCTCCGCTTCATAGTGGAAGTCTACGCCGAGACTCGCGTCTACGGTTTCCGATCCTAAATAATGACTGTCTTGAACGATGAGTTCCGGACGAACGGTTTCCTCAACAAAGGTCGGCTGTCCCTTGGTGACGAGCGTATAGAGAAGGCTTTGCTGTCCGGCATCGTAGGCGCTTGCTTCCTTTGTCTGTAATTGCGTCACAATGACACTGATCGAAATGATGCCGATCATGCCATGAAAGACATATCGATTGGTGAAGACGAAGAAGATAGCTCCGCGGACCGAGGTAAACAATCGGCCAAGTCGAAGTCTGGCTAACATGAGGAGCTTGTAGCTCGGCAACAATAAAAAGCGTACCAGTAAATTGTACGCTGTTCGTAATGCGGGTGCAGTTGCCTTAGCTATCTTTCGAAAGCTGTTTTTGATATACGCGAGCGCCTTCATTCCAACCAGGCTCAGACGTACAAGAATGTGTTTAAGAGGGGTAGAGATAGGGTCTCCTATATGCCGTTCTCAGACACCGCTCGCATACCGTTTCATCCGTATTCAGCGAGGCGATAGGCCTGGAAAAGCTTAATAATTAGCCGTTTTTAAAAATAGTCGATATCTATTTTTAGCTCATGCAGTATAGGTCAAATGACCCATTTTGTCAATCCTAGGAACCTTTAGCTTGATCAGCGGGCAAGGGGCTGTCAAGCGGCATATTTTCTCCTTCGAGAACGGATTGAAATCGATATTGAAGGGCTTCAAGTAGGTGCTCGGGGAGTATCTCTTGGGAATCGGAAAGATCGGCAATTGTGCGCCCAATCTTGAGCAGTCTGAAATAGCTTCTCGCGGAAAGCTTTAGGGTTTGAAGTGCTTGTTCGATGAGCGGTTTTGTATCCGGTGAGAGCTGTATCAGATCGGCCGTTTTTTGATGCGGCAGTTCAGCATTGGTGAAAAAATCCAATGCTGTATATCGCTTGCGCTGTATCTCGCGAGCTTTCTCTATGCGTTGCCGAATGCGCTCGCTTGATTCCGCAACTTCTTTTGAAAGGAGATCGGTTGGAGAAACTTTTGGAACTTCAATACAGAGGTCTAGGCGATCAAGAAGCGGTCCGCTAAGTTTTTTTCTGTAGGAAAGCAATTGCATGGCGCTGCAGGTGCAGGCTTTTTCATTGTCCGTGAAGTAGCCGCATGGACAGGGGTTCATGGCGGCAATGAGCATGCATCTCGCCGGAAAGACGCAGGTACCGGATGCGCGGCTCACGGTCACGACTCCTGACTCAAGTGGCTGACGCAATGTTTCCAGGGCATGCCGAGGGAATTCAAGAATTTCATCCAAAAAAAGTACGCCTCGGTGGGCGAGAGAGATTTCCCCTGGCTTTGGGGTCGATCCTCCGCCGATAAGAGAAACGGCGCTCGCGCTATGATGCGGTGAGCGGAACGGGCGTTCATTTTGTATTTGACGGTCCAGGGTGCTGCCGATAATTGAATGAATACGCGTGACTTCAATCACTTCATCTTCGTTCATTTTGGGGAGAATGGATGCAAAGCTTCTGGCGAGGAGTGTTTTTCCGGAACCGGGCGGACCTTGCATGAGGAGGTTATGTCCTCCGGCCGCCGCAATTTCCAAGGCGCGCTTTGCCTGGGTTTGCCCGCGAATATTTTTGAAGTCCGGGTGTGGCTTCACCCTCTTTATCCTTGCTGTTTCTTTTTCGCGAGCAAAGGGCTGAACCGCTCTCCCCTCTTTTATATGATGAATAAGTTCAGAAAGGTGGTTGATGCCGATAATTTGAATATCTTTTACAAGCGATGCTTCTTTTGCATTCACGTATGGAATGACCAGTTCTTTGAACCCCTTTTCTTTGGCGAGAATGGCGAGCGGCAATACTCCTGAGATACCGCGGATCTTTCCATCGAGACTCAATTCCCCGGCATAGAGACGATTCTTTGTCTGTTCATCTTTCAAGACTCCATGCGCGGAAAGAATCCCAAGGGTAATCGGGAGATCGTAATGCGTCCCTGATTTCTTCATATCGGCGGGAGCTAGATTTTGTGTGACGCGAGTTCGCGGAAAAGAGATACCAAGATGCTTGATACTGCTTCGTACGCGTTCTTTCGCTTCTTTGATCGCGGCATCCGGCAGACCGACCATGGTAAATGCGCTGAGTCCTTGTGAAATATCCGTTTCAATATCAATGAGATGCGCATCCAAGCCGATGATACTGCCTGTATATACGTGGGAAGCCATATCCCACTCCGTTCCATTTTTATTTATGC
>CBDULO010000060.1:0-5509 GCA_965368095.1 uncultured bacterium
GCACAGAAGACATATAAAAATAAAATCTCTTAATGATTTAAAGGAGAAAAATTTGGAAACCTACATCAAGCAGGCGGTGAACACCTAGCACACCGATAACATATCGCTGACTCAACTACCCTGTTTCCGATATACGCTGTATGGTAGTTTTACATGAAAACACACTATTTTATCCCAATTCTCTTTGCATTTGTTCTGCTGGGGCAAGGCTGCACGCTAGCAAACACGGCTAATGCACCCGCGTCAGGATCAGAACTTGTTCAAAATACCGAAGCGCCTTCTGCCAAAGATGAACCATCTCTCATTGATAAACTCACAACAAATACGATCGATTTGAGCAATCAGAACCTCACGAAAATTCCGGAAAGTACTTTTAGCAAAACCGGCACTGAGGAGCTAAATATTTCAAATAATAGAATTACAGGAGCGATTCAGGCTGAAATCAGACATCTGCAAAATCTGCGAGTATTGAATGCAAGCAATAATAATATGACAGGCGTTCCTGCTGAAATCGGACAACTCAAAAATCTTGAGGTACTTGATCTTTCGAATAATCAACTGACCGGACTTCCGAATGAACTCGGAAATCTCCAAAATCTTAAAACATTGAATCTCTCCGGAAACAATGTTTCTGAACAAGATCTCGCAGGAATTCTTGAAAAACTCCCCGCCGATGTGAGTGTGATTCGGTAAACCCCCTCTCGAGCATCGGAGATTCGGCCGATGAGCGAGCCAAAAAGACGAGGGCGTGTTTGAGCATAAGCGAGTTGCCCAAGTCCGGCGAATGAGATCGTTTGCCGATCGAGAAGCGGAGGGCCGGGGCGTCGGGAGAGTAAAGAGAGGGCTGACGAGAGCCCTCTCTTTAAATAGGTACGGGACGAAGTCACGTGGATGTTTATGACTGGATCCCCGGATCGAGCCCGAGGATGACAAGAAAATTATCCCCCCAAATGCTTCTTCAAATATTTCCCTGTATAGCTTTTCTTTGATTTCATGATTTGATCGGGCGTGCCTTTCGCAATAATCGTTCCCCCTTTGTCACCGCCCTCCGGTCCGAGATCGATAATCCAATCGGCGTTTTTGATCACATCGAGATTATGCTCGATGACGGCAACCGTATTTCCTCGATCTACCAGCCGATGCAAAACATCGAGCAATTTGCGGATATCATCGAAATGCAGACCCGTTGTCGGTTCATCAAGAAGATAGAATGTTTTTCCCGTATCACGCTTCGCGAGCTCAGACGATAATTTAATTCTTTGCGCTTCTCCACCGGATAACGTCGTCGCCGACTGCCCAAGCTTCAAATATCCGAGACCGACTTCTTCCAAAATCTTCAAACGATCATGTACGGGCGGAATATCCACAAAAAACTTCTTCGCCTCCTCAATCGTCATCTCAAGAACATCAGCAATATTTTTATTTCGATATTTCACTTCCAGAGTTTCACGATTAAACCGTCGCCCCTTACACACATCGCAAGGCACATATACGGTCGGCAAGAAATGCATTTCAATCGCGAGCTGTCCATTTCCTTCACAATGCTCACAGCGCCCTCCGGGACGATTAAAACTGAAACGCCCCACTTTATACCCTCGAACGCGCGACTCGGGCGTCAAAGAGAAAATCTCGCGAACATGTGTCCAAATACCGGTATAGGTCGCAGGATTCGATCTCGGCGTTCTCCCAATCGGACTCTGGTCAACATCTACAATCTTATCAACCCAATCGAGGCCAAGAATCTCCTTATGTTTACCGGCTTTCGCCTTCGATCCATGTAAACTGCGCGAAAGCTCACGGAATAAAATATCTTGCATAAGCGTCGACTTCCCAGAGCCTGAAACACCCGTGACGCAAACAAACCGCCTTAACGGAATATCCACGGTCACTTTTTTCAAATTATTCTCCTCCGCCTCGACGATAGTGAGATGCTGTTTTCCTTCCCCGCGCTTCTTCGTTGGAACCGGAATATTCTTATCTCCGCGCAAATACGCACAGGTCAAACTCTCCTTGCTCTTCAGGGCTTTTTCCAGCTCGCCTGCAACCACAATATTTCCCCCATGAACTCCCGCACCGGGACCAATATCAACCAAATAGTCAGACGCATGAATCGTATCTTCATCATGCTCCACAACGATAATGGTATTGCCAAGATCGCGAAGCTTCACCAATGTTTCAATCAATTTGTCATTGTCTCGCTGATGCAAGCCGATGGTCGGCTCATCAAGAACATACAAAGCCCCAACAAGCCTGGACCCGATTTGAGATGCAAGCCTAATCCTCTGAGCCTCGCCGCCCGACAAGCTCCCTGCAATGCGGTTCAATGTAAGATATTCCAACCCAACATCAAGTAAGAATGTCAGACGCGCCATCAGCTCGCGCATAATCGGCTCGGAAATCTTCTCCTCATTCGTATCTAAGGCTAACTCAAGAAAGAAATCCACCGCCTTATCAATTGGCATCGCCGTCACATCCGAAATATTTTTTTCCTGTACAAAAATATGGCGGCTTTCCGTTCGTAATCGTGTTCCTTTACATGTTTCGCAGACATCCTCTGAAAATAAATGCTCGGTTCCAAGACCATTGCACGTCTGGCAAGCGCCATATGGAGAATTGAATGAAAATAATCTCGGTTCGATTTCGGGAAAAGCAAATCCATCATCCGGACAGGCAAATCTTGCCGACATCACATGCTCGCCCCCATCATCAAGGACGGCAATCACCGAATCATCCGCCCGATCTAAAGCAAGTTCAATCGCTTCAGCGAGGCGCGACTGCATCTGTTTATTATTCTTTATCGGCCAAGCCAACGGAATGCGATCAATCACAACTTCAATATTATGCGCCTTATATCTCGCCAAAGGAATCCGCTCTCTCAAACTATATAATTTTCCATTTACCCGAACATCCAAAAAACCGGCTTGAAATAGATCCTGCAATAATTGATGATACTCCCCTTTTCTCCCGCGAACGACTGGAGCCAAAATCGCAATTTCATTTTCTTGAACAAGTGCATTTTTACTTTTTTTGTCATCCCGACCGGAGCGGAGGGATCCCTTTTTTCCTTTAAGAGATTTCTCGGCTTCGCTCGAAATGACAGTAAGGCCAGCATGTGATTCTTCAGTCTTCTTCAAAATCAAATCCACCATTTCATCTACGGTCATCCGTTGAATCGCATTCCCGCAAATCGGGCAATGCGGCTTTCCGATACGCGCATATAGCACGCGCATATAATCATAAATCTCGGTAATGGTCGCGACTGTCGAACGCGGATTTCGACTATGCGCCTTTTGATCAATCGAAATAGCAGGTGACAATCCCTCAATTTCATCCACATCCGGCTTATCCATTTGACCCAAAAACTGCCGAGCATATGCCGATAAGGACTCAACATATCTTCGCTGTCCTTCCGCGAAAATCGTATCAAAAGCAAGACTCGATTTCCCTGAACCGCTCAATCCCGTAAAGACAATCATCTGATTTCGAGGCAATTCCAGATCTATATTCTTCAGATTATGCTCACGCGCTCCTCGAATGACTATTTTTTCTTGCATACTTTTATGTAGTGAATACCAAAACCAGCCCGATTAGGAAGACGTACTTCCCGCACAGGGTGTAATGAGCCTACCTGTTTCTTTTTTAGTTGTCGAGCCGAGCCGCTTTCCACGCATCCCATGCTTCAGAGGTGGAATGATCATCCGGAATAAGCCCCATGGTATCAAATGGCGGATCAATATTCGGATCGAATAAAAAGCTCCAAATAACAAATTTCGGATTGAGCGGATCGATTAAATGAAACCAGCGATTAATGAATTCCGCCTGTTCTTGTATGGAGCTCCCCCAGCCCTCAATCGGCCCCTCACGAAACCAACCGGTTTCCGTAATGACAATCGGCTTGCCGGTATACTCAAAAATCTCATCATAATAATCATCCGGAATATCTTCAGGATTTTGATAGATCAAACCCGGATATGTTGTAAAACCAATTAAGTCCGCCTTGTCGAAAGCACGAATCATATACCACTGATTCTTGGACTCATCATTCGTTCCGCCGAATAGCCCGCCGCGCAAACCCTTCATGGTTTCATATTGAAAAACCGGAAAGACTTTTGTTTTTGCTGAAACAGCCTGGATTCTTTCCCGTGCCGCACGAAACATTTCCGCAAATGGCGGCAGCTTGCCCGAACTGTCTTTCAGAACATAATTGATTTCATTTCCGATCCCAATATAAGGAGGCTTTTCTTTTTTCGCGAATGCCTCAAGCTGTTTATAAAATGTATCGCGCTCCATTTCCGGCGCGTCTGCAATATCGCGAATCCCAAAAATCACCACCGGCGTATACCCGCGCTCTCGCCCTTGTCGAACGGTAACGACATGCGCTCCATTTTCATTTCCCAACTCACTCGCGTCCCCCGCCCAAGAAATATGCGTTCCTCCGCTCATCGCCAAATCAAAAAACCCGGTGAAATGCTCCTCTGAAAACGATTGAGGCGATAAACTGACACCCTTTCCCACTTTCAGCGGATCCGTGGACACTTCCGCTCCTTTATTCAAACACCCCTGCCCCATGAGCATGAGCCCGGCAGCGAGAATAAGCCATTGGCGTTTCATATCGATATAATAGCATGATTTGACGACTTTTCGATGATACGATAAGCCGAATAGGCACTTTTGGAGGTTTGGTATGCTTGTCACAATTACCGGTCCGTCAGGCGTAGGAAAAACAACCATTATGCGGAGGCTCATCAAGGTCAACCGCTCGCGAATGCCGCTGAAGTCCACGACGACCCGGAAGCCGCGTTCAAGCGATGTCGAAGGAGAGTATGAATACATCACGGAAAAGCTTTTCCGGATGATCGAGCGAATGAACCGCTTCCTATGGACGGTTAATGTTCACGGAAACTGCTATGGCACGCGCGAAGCGATTGTCAGAACAGCTCTTGTACCGCGTTTTCAAATCATCGCGCCTATCGTTCACAGCGCCGTGATTAAACTTCATGCATTCGCCCAAGAACACAATGCCACGGATCAACTGCGTTCAGTGTACATCCTCTCCCCCGGCCCGGAGATCCTGAGAGAACGGCTCGAGGGGCGCGAGAAGCATCCGCGCACGAACGATATCAACCGTCGAATCGAAGAGTGCCTCCCTTGGGACGAAGAGGCGCAGAATTCCGCAGTTCCTTATCACTTCCTGCAGGACAACAATGACCTTGATCTTAAAACCAAGCTCGTTGGAAGTCTATTCAACTAATAAGCCCTGCATACTGGCGCCCAATTCCGGGCGTCTTTTTATTTTTTCTTTCGCGAACCCCTATTCTTTTCGTAAAATGTAATGAAATCATCAACCGACATCTTTGACATAAGTTTCCCGATCACATCAAGCGGAATATTCTCAATCTTTTTGAAACGAATACAGGACTTCCCCATATCCAATTTTTTTCCGGATTTTTCCCAAGCCTTCACAAACCATTCATGCACGTTCTTATCTCCATATACACTGAACGAATAC
>CBDULO010000061.1:0-5460 GCA_965368095.1 uncultured bacterium
ATAAAGATGTGTATATAAAAAAGTCACGATATTAATGCTAATATAAGCAAATTTTGACAAAACCACGGGAATTGTCTTTCTCTTGACGGGTTGTAATATTCTTGATAGATTTGACAGCGTTCACGCGACTTGACAAGGAGCAGATCTCTCCTAGTCACAAACCCATGCCACAATCAATTACGTGCTTGTCAAAATAAATATCTCCTCCTGAACTCAAGAGCTCAGGAGGTTTTTGTTCGTAAATTGAGGGTTTTCGTGTGCGTTTTTACTCTAAAATTAGGCAATATTCATCTTGTGGCCACCGTGCGATTCTGGCTGAAGTGTCACCCATGCCCGGTCTCACAGGAGGGTATTTGCCCCAATAAGTAACGGACATCATGTCTCAAATGACATTTAAGCGCCAAACTCCCAAGGATAGGGAGCGGCGTTACTTTTCAGCCTCGCGTGATGCGATGGCTCTCCCTGATCTCATTGAGATCCAAAAGCGATCTTATGACTGGTTTCTCCGAGAAGGGATGAAGGAGTTATTTAGTGAAATTTCTCCAATCAAAGATTTTATCGGTCGTGACCTTGAGTTATTTATTGTCGACTATTCTTTTGATGAACCAAAGTTTGATGAAAAAACATCAAAAGAAAAACATGTGAACTACGAGGCACCGCTCCGCGTAAAATTGCGTTTCGTAAATAAACGCAATGATTTGGAACGCGAGCAGGAGGTGTACTTGGGAGATGTGCCTCTCATGACAGATCGAGGAACATTTATCATCAATGGTGTTGAACGCGTGGTTGTGACGCAGCTCGTTCGATCCGCCGGTGCATTTTTCACCGCGAATCAAGTTGGCGGCCGACGATATTATGGAGCGAAGATCATTCCAAATCGAGGGGCATGGCTCGAATTTGAAACAGACACAAAAAATGTCATCTGGGTAAAGATTGATCGTAAAAGAAAGGTTGCGGCGACCGCGCTCTTGCGAGCATTCGGCGTTTCTTCTGATGAAGAAATCCAAAAGCTTTTCGAGGATGTGGATATTCATCCTTTGAATCATTATCTTCTGTCGACACTCGCAAAAGACGCGTCGAAAACCGAAGAGGAAGGATATATTGAGGTGTATAAACGCATTCGACCCGGGGATCTTGCAACGACGGACAATGCGAAGTCATTGATCCACTCAATGTTTTTCAATTTTGACCGATATGACTTGAGTCCGGTGGGTCGATACAAATTCAATAAGCGCTTTGATCTTGATGCCGAGCATGATCACGTGTCTCAAGAAGAGAACCGTATTCTGAGCAAGGAGGATCTCATCATGATTATTCGCGAAATTATTCGATTGAATGTTCAGCAGGAAGAACCGGATGATGTTGATCACCTTGGAAATCGACGTGTGCGAGCCGTGGGTGAGCTTGTACAAAATCGTTTCCGTATCGGTTTGGCTCGCATGGAGCGCATCGTAAAAGATCGCATGAGCACCATGGATATTACGAGCATCAATCCGGCGCGACTTATCAATGCGCGTCCGGTGATTGGAGCGATTCGAGAGTTCTTCATGAGTTCTCAGCTCTCACAATTCATGGATCAAACCAATCCGCTTTCCGAACTCGAACATAAGCGTCGTTTGAGCGCCATGGGTCCCGGCGGTCTCACGAGAGAACGCGCCGGCTTTGATGTGCGTGATGTGCATCGAACCCATTATGGACGCATTTGTCCGATTGCTTCGCCTGAAGGACCGAATATCGGTTTGGTGGGTCACTTGGCCACCTTCGGTCGTATTAATGAATACGGATTTATTGAAACGCCTTTTAGAAAGGTAAAGAACTGGGCGAAGAATGACGGAAAAGACACGGTGGACGAAGTGCTTCGTGCCGACGTCACCGACGGAGAAGGAAAGAACGTGGCAAAATCCGGGGACAAGATCGACGCCGATCTTGCGAAAAAACTTGCGAAACTCCCAATCGACAAGGTGCCGGTTGAAGCGCATGTTACAAATGAAATCGTCTACTTGAATGCGTTCACGGAAGAAAAGGGAACGACCGCGCCGGCCACAACGCCGATTGATCGTGATGGAAATTTTCTTGTGAAAAGAACAAGTGCGCGTCGACAAGGCGAACCAACCGTGGTGAGCGTGAATGAGGTCGACTATATCGATGTGTCTTCAAAACAAATCCTTTCTACAGGCACGGCCTTGATTCCTTTTGTGGAACACGATGATGGCCACCGCGCCCTCATGGGAACAAATATGCAAAGACAGGCGGTGCCATGTATCAAGCCGGACGCGCCAATTGTGGGAACCGGTGTTGAGCGCCGCGTCGCCATTGATTCTGGCCATGCCATTATCGCGGAGAAGGATGGCGTCATTGTTTCCGTATCGGGAAAGCATGTAGAGCTTCAAACGGAAGATGGGGAGCTGCGGCGGTATGACCTCACAAAGTTCCAACGCTCAAATCATTCCACGTGTATTAATCAGCGCCCCGCCGTCGACAAGGGTCAGAAGGTGATGGCCGGTGAAGTATTGGTTGATGGAACAAGTTGTGAGCATGGAGAATTGGCACTCGGACAAAATCTTCTTTGTACCTTCCTGTCATGGGATGGGTACAATTATGAAGATGCAATTATTTTGTCGGAACGTCTTGTGCATACGGATCGCTTCACAACCATCCATATCGAGCATCACACCATTGATGTGCGCGATACCAAGCTCGGCGAAGAGGTCGTCACATCCGATATTCCAAATGTGTCGGAAGAAAAGCTTCGCCATTTGGATGAGCAGGGCATCGTGCGTATTGGAGCGGAAGTAAAATCCGGAGATATTCTCGTCGGAAAAATCACACCGAAGGGTGAAACGGATTTGAGCGCGGAAGAAAAGCTTTTACGCGCCATTTTCGGCGAGAAAGCGCGAGATGTTCGCGACTCATCCATGTATCTCGAACACGGAGAAAAAGGGAAGGTTGTCGATGTCACTATTTTCTCGCGAGACGCGGGCGACAAATTACAGCCGGGCGTATTGAAGCAAATCGTTGTATCGGTTGCCGATCTTCGAAAAGTGCAGGTGGGTGATAAGCTCGCCGGTCGTCACGGAAACAAAGGAGTGATCTCAAAGATCGTTCCGGTTGAAGATATGCCATTCCTTGAGGATGGTACGCCGGCCGATATTATTCTGTCTCCGCTTGGTGTTGTGTCGCGTATGAACCTTGGGCAGATTCTCGAAACGCATCTCGGTTTGGCCGCGAACGCGCTTGGATATATCGCCGCAAGTCCCGTCTTCGATGGGGTACCGGAATTCACCATTCAGGAAGAGCTCGAAAAAGCCGGCTTTCCAAAAGACGGACGTATCGCGCTTTACGATGGGCGAACGGGTGAACGATACGATCATGATCCAACCGTTGGCTATATCTATATGCTGAAATTGAATCATATGGTGGAAGACAAAATTCACCAGCGTTCGATTGGTCCATACTCGCTTATTACCCAGCAGCCGCTTGGCGGAAAGGCGCAATTCGGTGGCCAGCGCTTTGGAGAAATGGAAGTCTGGGCGCTCGAAGCCTATGGCGCGTCGCATACGCTCCAAGAAGTACTCACCATTAAATCCGATGATGTGCCGGGCCGTTCAAAGGCATATGAGGCGATCATTAAGGGTGAACCTATTAAGAAAGTAAACGTTCCCGAATCATTCAATGTCTTGCTTCGCGAGTTGAAAGGATTGGCGCTCGATGTCGAGCTCTTGAAAGACGGAAAACGTATTGACGATGGCACCGGACGGCCAAGTCCATTCGTCAAAGAATCCGACGACGAAAATATGTGGGCAAGCCCAACGAATAAAGAAAGCTAACCCACTTCCCAAAACTATATGGCATTTTTCCAAACAGAAAACATCAAGACAACAGACTTCGATGCTATCCGGCTGAAGCTTGCCTCTCCTGAAACCATCCGCGCATGGTCGTACGGGGAAGTGACCAAGCCAGAAACCATCAACTACCGAACGCAGAAACCCGAGCGCAGCGGTCTTTTCGCCGAAGAAATTTTCGGTCCGGCAAAAGACTGGGAGTGTGCTTGCGGCAAATATAAAAAGATCCGTTACAAAGGAATTATTTGTGACAAATGCGGCGTAGAGGTGACGCATTCGCTCGTTCGCCGCGAACGCATGGGGCATATTGAACTCGCCGCTCCGGCTTCACATATCTGGTTCTTGCGAAATGTTCCGTCTCGCATCGGAACCGTGCTCGATATGTCGATTTCAAATCTCGAAAAGGTATTGTATTTCACAGCCTTTATCGTGACGCATTTGGATGAAGATTTGAAAGAGCAAACCATTGAACAAGTGCGAACGGAATATAAAGGAAAGCGAAAAGCAATCGAATCGGAAGCGAAGCGTGAAAACGAACGCGCGCTTGAACGTGCCAAAGAAAAAGGCATGAAGGAAAGCGAACAGCAAAAGGAGCTTGAAAAAGTTGAGATGAATAAAGAGCGGAAGCTCGGCGAGCTCGACCTTGAATTCGAAACAGCTGAAAAGGAATTGAAGGAATTGAAAATGATGAAGCTCATTAGTGAAAATGAATACCATGAGCTCTCATTGAAATACGGACATATTTTTGAAGCGAAAATCGGCGCGGATGCCGTAAATACCTTGCTCGAAAAAATTGATCTGGATGAAACCATTAAGGAGCTTGAGGCGGGACTTGATACAAAGTCAAAAGCGAAGCGCGACCGATATATGCGCCGCTTGAAACTCTTGAAGTCATTGTCTATTAATGGCATCGATCCTTCCTGGACGATTTTGAAAGCTGTGCCGGTGATTCCGCCGGATCTTCGTCCGATGGTGGCGCTTGATGGCGGACGTTTCGCGACAAGTGATTTGAATGACTTGTATCGACGCGTGATTAACCGCAATAATCGCTTGAAGCGCTTGCTCGAATTGAATGCGCCGGAAGTCATCGTGCGAAATGAAAAACGCATGCTTCAAGAAGCGGTGGATTCTTTGATCGATAATAATGCGCGTTCATCAAAAACCGTGATCGCCGCAACCGGAAAGAAGCGCCAATTGAAATCTCTCGCGGATATTCTTAAAGGAAAGCAGGGCCGCTTCCGACAGAACTTGCTTGGAAAACGTATCGACTATTCCGGTCGAAGCGTGATTGTCGTTGGCCCAACGCTTGAATTGCATCAATGTGGAATTCCAAAAACCATGGCGCTTGAATTATTCAAGCCATTCATCATTTCGGAATTGATTAAACGCGAACTCGTGCACAATATTCGAAGCGCGAATCGCTATATCGAAGCGGATCATCCGGAAGTATGGGATATTCTTGAAGATATCGCGGAAGATGCCGTGGTGCTTTTGAACCGCGCGCCTACGCTTCACCGTCTTGGGATTCAGGGCTTCCAGCCGAAGCTTATTGAAGGAAAGGCGATTCAAATTCACCCGATGGTCTGTCCCGCTTTCAATGCGGACTTCGACGGGGACC
>CBDULO010000062.1:0-5376 GCA_965368095.1 uncultured bacterium
CCTAGATAATGAAAAACAAGTATTTTATCCAAATGTGCATTGAGATTTTGGATAAGAGTGATTGCGCTTAGTTTTTTTCCATATGTAATGATATTTTTTGTAATACTTTCCTTTTCTTGTTTGTTTGGCATCTCTTCAGTCTGCTTTTTGTCGTTCTGCGTTGCGCGTAAAAATAGAAAAAAACGCGCCAATGTCCAAGCGAAAAGAAACGTGGTTACAAGTAGAATGGTATTTTTTGAAAACCAAGCTACCGTTCCAATGGCAAGGCTGCTACTCAGGGTGCCTAAGCCAAGATATAAGCCAAATTTTTTAAATTGCCTTCTTCCATTTAATATAGCGATAAATACATCGAATGCATTGTAAAATGGAAAGAAAAAAGCGGAGATAATGAAAATTTGAAAAAACACTTGATGTGCATTTGCAAGATAATAGAGGGCGAGTGCAAAGAAGGCTATTGAACCAAGTAAACTGAGCGTGAATTTTGTCTTTGTGACACGCAATATGTCTGGGTGTTCTTGTTTTGCTATCGATTGTGTTAGGGCGGTATTGATTCCGGGAAAGGATAAAAAGGATAGGAGGGCGAATACAGAGAGCGCGAATTTATATACCCCATATTCTTTTGGAGTTAGCCAATTACCCAGTACCAGAGAAAGTCCAAAGAGTGATAACGCGATCATCACATGTCCGGTAACAAGCCATGCACCGCCACGCGCCAAATATTGAAGGTCCATTTTCAATAGATGTTCCAGATATTGTTTGATGCTGTTTAAGCGAAGCTTTTTTGGTATGCGATACTCTTTGGTCATAATCGCTTCAACTGTATCACCTTTAAAGTGGAAACACGATATTGCTTTGCAGGTTTTTTTGTTTATTGTTAGCTTCCAAGTATATGAAAAATATTGCCATTATGGGTACCGGTATGGTTGGGGGGGCGCTCAACCGGTATTTTGATACGAAACAGATTCAAGCTGGATTATATGACCCTCCAAAGGGCATGGATGATGTGAGTGTGCTTGATCAAGCGGATATTATTTTTATTGCCGTTCCGACTCCGTTTTATTTGGACGGTACCGGTTTTGATGATTCCTATCTTCATGCGGCGATCAAAGTGATTCCATCAACGGGGAAAACGATTGTATTGAAATCCACGATTATGCCCGGGACAACGCTTTCTTTTCAAGCAACATATCCTGAGCATAGATTTCTGTTTAATCCGGAATTTTTGACAGAAACGCGTGCGGATCAAGATATGCAATTTCCTACGCGTCAAATTGTGGGCTTCACTAACGAAAGTCGGAAAGATGCTGAAATGGTGATGGATATGCTTCCTGATGCGCCCTTTAAGAAAATTGTGAAAGCAACGGAGGCTGAATTTATCAAGTATTTTAGTAATGCCTTTTATGCGTTGAAAGTTGCTTATGCGAATCAGATGTATGACCTGGCAAATAAAATGGGGCTAGATTATGAGGTAATCGCTGAGTGCGCCAAGCCTGAACCAATGATTGGTGAGACGCATCTTGATGTTTTTCATAAAGGCTATCGGGGTTATGGAGGGAAGTGTTTACCAAAAGATGCTCGAGCAATTATTCAGCTAGCTAAAAAGAATGGCGTTGATTTAAGCTTGCTAGAGCAGGCTGAAAAGTATAATAATGCTCTTTGCCAAGAGCAGGGGGTAGACATTCAGTGGGAGGAGGGTTCTCCGAGAAAGCAGGGGTCTTGACGGGAGTGAAGACGCAGGCCACACTGTAAGTCTATGGCAAAGTATTTGGTAACAGGGGGAGCTGGATTTATTGGATCAAATTTGACCGATAAGCTTTTATCGATGGGGCACTCGGTCCGTATTATAGATAATCTATCTACAGGTAAACGTGAGCAGGTCAATCCAAAAGCTGAGTTTATTTTGGCGGATTTTACAAGGCTAGATGAGATAAAGGATAGCTTCAATGGAGTGGACGGCGTCTTTCATGTTGGAGCACTTCCTCGCATTCCTTTTTCTATTGAACATCCAGTTGAAGCAACACATGCAAATGTGAATGGAACTTTGAATGTCTTGTTTGCGGCAAAGGAGGCTGGTGTTAAGCGTGTTGTGTATAGCGCGTCTTCATCAGCATATGGAAATCAAACTGAACTTCCACTGCATACTGAAATGCCACCAAATCCAATGAATCCATATGCTCTCCATAAATATATCGGGGAGAAGTTTGCCGAGCAATTCCACAGGTTTTATGGGATGGAAACGGTTTCACTTAGATATTTTAATGTATACGGTCCGCGCATGGCAGATGAGGGTGCCTATGTGACGGTGATATCGCATTTTGTGCGAAGAAAAAAAGCGGGTGAGCCCCTTGAGATTCATGGGGATGGTGAACAGACTCGCGATTTTACTCATGTGCATGATGTAGTAGAGGCAAATATTCTTGCTATGGAGTCAGCGAACGTCGGTCAAGGCGAAGTATTAAACGTGGGTGCTGGGGGCAGATACTCGGTAAAGTATATTGCGGATACGATTGGCGGAGAACATCTTCATATTGATGGACGATCCGGCGAAGCGCGCGATACGCAGGCAGATATTTCAAAGACAAGAGAGCTGTTAGGTTGGGAGCCAAAAGTGAAGTTTGATGATGGGTTGAGAGTATTTTTACGTTCGATAGGTCTCGAACCAGAGCGTTAAGTCCCTTGTCGTCTCAAAACAATACCCACCGTTCGAAGCAAGATGACCAGATCCAATAGCGGTGATCGGTGTTTAATATAAAACAGGTCGTATTGAAGCTTTTTCAAATTATCATCAAGACTTGAGGTCGGCTTTAAAAACTTTACCTGCGCCCAGCCGGTGAGTCCGGGGCGCGTAATATGCCGCAAGGCATAGTGTGGCATGCGTTCAATGAGGGGGGAGACGAATTCCGGACGTTCCGGGCGCGGTCCGATAAATGAGAGTTCGCCTTTCAATACATTCCAGAGCTGAGGGAGTTCATCGATGCGCAATTGGCGCATAATCCTTCCAAGTTTTGTGAGGCGCGGATCTGTCTCGGCATTTGCCGTGAATTGCGCGCCATTTTTTTCTGAATCCACGACCATGGTTCGGAACTTCCAGATGCGAAACGGTTTTCCACCCTTTCCAACGCGGATTTGTGAGTAAAAAATTGGGCCGGGCATAGTGGCCTTCATGGCGGCCGCGACGAATGGGAGGAGGGCGAGCGTGAAGAGGCCGAATGGAATAGTCATGATCATATCTCCGAGCCGCTTTCCCGACTCGTACCAGGCCATGTCAGACTCCCGCAAATGGCGAAGAAACCATGTTTCAGAAACATAGCTTAGCGGGATTCGGCCAGTGGCCGCCTCTTCGATTTCCGCCCGGTCCAGGATCGTGACGGGCGAAAAGAGCGTGTCATATAATACCTGTTTAATATCTTCATGCGACTCAAGTTTAATCCCTAAGACGATAGCGCTGACATTGCCGCCTTTGAGCAGGGAGCGGAGGCTTTCCACGCTCTGAATCCATTCGATACTCCCGTCATGGAATAGTTCGCCGGAAACCGGCATGGCAAATTTCAATTCATGTCCCAATGCTGACGCGGCCAGGAGCTCGGTCATATTCCGCGCGTCTTCCGCGTCCCCGATATAGAGCACCTTTCCCGGAACGAATTTTGACGCGACCCATTTGTTGAAGGTTATCCGCCAAAAATATCCGAGGAGAAGGGATACGGCGAATTGGAGAAGGAGAATGGTGCGCGGGCCAATGCCGAAGAAGGGGAGCAGATAAAAGAAGGCGAGTGCAAGACCGAGATTCGCGATCATGCCTTCGACGAAATTACGAAGGAGCCGCATCGGGTCTTGTTTTACCTCAAGATCATAAAGTCCAACGATAAAAAAGATAACAATCCAGAGCAGGGAAACAAGAAAAAAGGGCCAGGCGACATTCTCCCATTGCTTTTGATTGAATCCGCCGAAGCGAATGGTGATTGTGACAAGCAAGGCAAGCTGAAAAACAATCAGGTCGCCAACAATGAGAATCATTCTCTTTAATTGTTTTGATTTGGATATCATGTGAAAGCAGACTTTTTCTTGCGCCTACTGTAGACTGTAGCCTAGAAACTTGTCTATGCCAAAAACTAAAATTGGGCGAATTTCCTTGAAAATAGCGAGTTTTGCCTCGATCATACTTCTTGTTTTGCTCATGTCGCCATATCGTTCACTTGCTCTGGAAGCGGAATTTCCAAATGACCCTTTTTTTAAAGATCAGTGGTATTTGCGCCAGATTCAGGCCCCTGAAGCATGGGCAATCACGCATGGGAGCGAGGCGGTGCTGGTTGCCGTTATTGATGGGGGAGTGGATATTTCGCATCCCGACCTTTATGAAGCGATTTGGGTGAATCATCGCGAGGTGCCCGGTGATGGGATAGATAATGACGAAAATGGATTTATTGATGATGTGAATGGATGGAACTTTGTTCGTGAGGACGCGGATATTCGCCCCATGTCTACATTGAATCAAGTAGATGCTTCATGGGCGCATGGAACGATGAGCGCTTCTCTTATTGCGGGGCGCGGGAATAATGGTTTTGGCATTGCCGGCATTGCCTGGAATGTAAAAATCCTGCCGGTTGTTGTGCTCGACGCAGATGGTTTTGGCAATACACGAGATATTGCCGAGGCGATTGAGTATTCCATAGACATGGGGGCGGATATTGTGAACCTGAGTATATTTGGATTTGAACCGGATGAACGCATCGATCAAGCTTTGGAGCGCGCTCGCGAGGAAGATGTGCTTATTGTCGCGGCTGTTGGGAATGACTATTCAACAAAAAGCGGCGGGAATCTGGATTGGCATCCGACGGTACCGGCTTGTAGCGAGGAGGAGCGAGATTGGGTTATGGGAGTGACAGCGACAGATGTTTTGGATCAGCATGCCGCCTATGCCAATACGGGCACCCGCTGTGTGGATATTTCCGCTCCCGGGTATGGCATGGTGGCTGGACATCCGACCGAAGCTATTCCGCATCCGGAGTATGAAGAAGAAGCGGAGATCCGAGATATTGTATTTGAAGTTTCCGGGACGAGCCTGTCCGCTCCATTGGTTAGCGGAAGTGCCGCGCTTGTAAAATCTCTCAGGCCGGCATGGGGCGCAAAAGAAATATTCGCCCACCTGCTTGCCACGAGCGATGGGATTGGCGGAACTCAACAGCTTTCAGATCCCGCGCCCCTCGGATGGGGGAGACTGAATGTCGGTCGAGCCATTCAAGCTATTAGGCCGGCGGAGGAAGCAGAGAATGGCTCTTCAGAGAAAAAGTCTTTCTTTATCGAGCGAATCATCATCTCCGGCCTCTCTTCGCTCTTTGTTTTTGTACAATGATTCAATGATACGAAGCCTATTAAAGC
>CBDULO010000063.1:0-5366 GCA_965368095.1 uncultured bacterium
ATATACGGCCGATCCCACAAAAACAATTCCGGTAAGCGCCCCCATAACGCTCCCCAACAATTTATTTGCCAAAGAAATAAGCGGAAGCGAGGTCACGATTTTCAATGCCACAGCCGCGAGATGAAAGAGCCAGCCGACAAGCTTTACCACCACTAAAAAAATGACGATAAAAGCAATAAATCTCGCGAGGCCCGGATTATCCGGCGTGATAAAACTAAAGACATTCGCAAAAGGCGCGGACCAGGAGCGCGCGACAAGAAATGAAATGATGGCTCCAAGAAATTCTCCAAGAGAGTCCACGAAACCGCGCTTCCAACCACGCACGACAATGGCGAGCAAAACGACTATGAGAATGATGTCTATAAGTCCCATGGCTTTATTGTAACTTAAGCGTCGCGTCGAGGGAAAATCGGCTCGGGCTGCGGAAGTGTGCTCCCCGGCTTCAATCCGCCCCACTGAAGCGCCTCATTCCAATGTTCGGAAAGTTCCGTTTCAGGATCAAGACCAAGGGCTGTAAAAATTTTGCGAGATGTTTCCGGTAAAACTGGGTGAATCAGCCATCCATAAAAACGGCAGCTCTCAAGAAGCGCGTACAAAATTTCCGCGACAGCCTTTTCATCTTCTTTTATGAGTTTGAATGGCTGGGTATCTTCAATATATTTATTCGCCGAATCAAGACTCGTCCAAATATCAGTCAATGCCTTATCCGCTCGATGCACTGTATACGCATCGTTCACCCTCACTGCGAGATCTTGCACGCCGCCAATACCCTTCCAAGACTTCGTTCGACTTTGACCGGCGCTCTCCACATCTGCAACCGGCACCTTGCCGTCAAAATACTTCCGCGACATTGCCACCACGCGCTGAACCAAATTCCCAAGCGTATTTGCGAGATCAGCTGAGTAACGCTCCGCCAAACGTTCTCGCGAAAAATCTCCGTCTTCTCCAAAAGTGATTTCGCGAAGAAGATAGTAGCGAATCGCGTCAAAAGGATATGCCTCAACCAATTCACGCGGATCAATCGCATTCCCGAGCGATTTTGAAATCTTCTGACCATCAATAGTGAAAAAGCCATGCGCGAATACCTGTTTCGGCAAAAGCGCTCTCCCCTCTTCATCTCGAAGCAGAGCATCGGATTTCGCCGCGCTCAGAAGCATTGCCGGCCACAGCGCGCAATGAAACTTAATGATATCCTTTCCAACCAAATGCATGTCCGCCGGCCAGAATGTTTTAAATGTTTCATCGTCCGTTCCATATCCGACAGCAGTCAAATAATTAATCAGCGCATCAAACCAGACATAAATCCTCTGGGATTCGTCATCCGGAACAGGGATCCCGGCACCCAGCGCCTTCGCTTCACGGCTAATGGAAATGTCCGTGAGATGATCCCGCACATAATTTCGAATCTCATGACGACGCGACTCCGGCATCACAAAATGTTCATCGTTCTCGTATAATTCAAGCAACGCTTCACGATACGCTGTGAGTTTAAAAAAGTAATTCTTTTCCTTAAGCGACTGTAGCTCCTTATTTGGGTGAAGCGAGCAAGCTCCGTCAACCAGATCCGACTCTGCCTTAAACCCTTCACAGCCAATGCAATACAGCCCAATATATTCCCCCTCATAAATATCTCCACTCTCCTTCACGGCATTCCAAAAACGCGCCACGCCTTTTAGATGCCGCTCTTCTGTCGTGCGGATAAAATCATCCACCGAAATATCCAAATCTGACCATGTTCCCCGCCACGCGTCAGCCATGCGATCGAGATAAGAACTCAAATTGCTCTCTCCCGCCCTCTCCATGGCTTGCACATTCTTCTGGCTATTCTCATCCGTGCCGGTAACAAAATACGTCTCATCTTTTTTTAATCGATGAAACCTCGCGAATGCATCCGCGGCTACCGTGCTATAGGCGTGGCCTATATGCGGCTTATCATTCACATAATAAATCGGCGTGGTGATGTAATACGTATTCATATTATTTTTGCGGCCCGACAATAATCACGAACTCGCCCTTTGAACTTGTAGCTTGCAGGGCTTCGGACACTTCGTCAATGGTCCCGCGATACAGCGTTTCAAATTGTTTTGTAAGCTCGCGTCCGATAAAAATATGTCGCTCCGAAGAAAGCGAGGCCTTCATTTCACCTAGCGCCTTCAAAATACGATGAGTTGATTCAAAAAAAATCACCGCATCCTGACACTCAGACACCTCTTCAAAAAATTTCTTACGTTTATTTTTATGCGGAACAAAGCCACGATAAGAAAATCGCTCCATCGGAAACCCGCAAACGGAAATAGCCGCGGTGACGGCCGACGGTCCTGGAATAGGAGTCACTTGAATCCCGCGCTCATACGCCGCCTCAACCAATTTACCACCCGGATCATTGACCCCGGGTGTTCCCGCATCGCTCGTATACGCCAACGTTTTCCCGGAAGCAAGCTCTTCGAGAATATTCTTTAATACACCCGGCTCGCTTTGCGCATGATAAGAATGAAGTGACTTCTTGATATTGTTTGCATGCAATATTTTTGACGTGACGCGCGTATCCTCACAAAAAATTGCATCAACCTCGCTTAAAATTCGAAGCGCCCGTCTCGAAATATCCTCCAGGTTCCCAATCGGTGTCGCGACAATATATAGCTGACCATTCATGAAAAAGAGCCTAGCAAATAACATCCCGCCTGACGAGGAGCCATTTTTAGGATAAAATAAAAGTATGCATCATTTGCGGCGCGCCGCCCCACTATTCCTCGCATTGGGAACCATTGCGTTATTGGGCATTGGCTGCAAATCACCGCAAGAGAAATTGGAACAGCGGATTCGCGCTGCGCAAGAACAAGCATCACAAATTGCAACCCAAACAGAATCAGCTCCGGTAGAAGAAACAGCAGAGCCGAGACGCGACGGATTGCAAGGCCCGGACCCATCTCCGGAAATCATCTATCTCCAACAGGTAATGCGAAACCTCGGGCGCGCCGAAACCTTCCGAGCCATCGTCGATGTTCCCGTGCAGGAAGGAGAAGCGGAAATCTCTGTCGACTATAATAAAGCGATCGGTCTGTATGGACGCTTGCGCATTGAAGATGAAAAAGAGCTGACCATTTCAGACGTCTTTATTTCTGAAAATGAAATTCATTTTCGAGCAAATACAACGACCTGGACCAATATCACGGAAACCGAACAAGCCGACGTACTGCGCGCCCTCTTCCAGAGAGCCACGCTTCCTAGCGCGGGAGGAGACTATTTCGTATCCGGTTACGCCCAAATACAAGCACAAACGGAAACAGGCGATTGCACGCTTTATGCCTTCAAACAATACAATCAGCTGAATGCCCGTGTAGAGCTTTATCAAATCTGCGTACAAGGAGATCTTCCGACCTATGTCATTACCGAATCTCCATTCGGAGAACAGCGCATTGATTACAAAGACATCAATAGCTTCGTGGACGTCCAACATCCGTAGCATTGACGGCAAAAAAGAAAGAATATATGGTATTAGCAGTCTCAAAGTTAGACTGCTAATTTGTATCTATGTTGCCACAAAATTTTACCAATAAAAGCCAGCAGGCGCTTCAATACGCACAAACCCTCGCCCTCGAACAAGGACATGCCGCGCTTGAACCATGGCATCTTTTATTTACCCTCCTCCGTCAAGAAGAAGGTGTCGTGCCGGCCATTTTGAAAAAACTCAATGCGAATACGGATCAGCTCGTAAATGAAGTTGAGAAAGAAATAAATAGTATCGCGAACGTTTCAAGCTCCATGGGGAGTTTGGGGCAGCTTTACATTTCCCCCGATCTTGCGCGCGCGCTCCAGCTCGCGGAAAAAATCGCGAAAGAATTTAAGGATGAATATATCTCAACCGAACATTTATTTCTCGGTATTCTTGAATCCGGCGGAGCGCCCGGAAAACTTCTCACGAAGCACAATATCTCTAAAGAAGTTGTTCTTGGGGCACTGAAAGAAGTTCGCGGCCATGCAAAAGTCGATTCTCCCGAGCCGGAGGCCTCTTATCAGGCCCTGGAAAAATACTCGCGAAATCTAACCGAGCTGGCGAGAACGGAAAAACTTGATCCTGTCATTGGTCGAGACGATGAAATTCGCCGCGTCATGCAGATTCTTTTGCGCCGTACAAAAAATAATCCCGTGCTCATCGGTGAAGCAGGAACGGGGAAAACCGCGAGGGGAGAAGGGAGAGAGAAGAGGGGAGGAGAAGGGTATGTGCAGGAAGAGAGGAAAGAGAAAGAAGGGGGGGAAAGAGGGAGGGGAGAGAGAGGAGAGGCAGCGACAGGCCGGGGGGAAGGTGAAGAGAGTCTTAAAGCGGTGGTGAAAGAGGTGGAAGAAGCCGCCGGGAAATTCATTCTATTTATTGATGAGCTTCACACGCTCGTAGGAGCAGGGGCTTCCGGCGAAGGCGGCACGCTCGACGCTTCAAATCTTTTGAAGCCGGCGCTTGCAAGAGGCCAGCTTCGCGCGATTGGTGCGACAACCATTCAAGAATATCAGAAGCATATCGAAAAGGACCCGGCGCTCACCCGTCGTTTCCAGCCGGTATATGTTTTGGAACCTTCCGAGGAAGATACCATCGCCATTTTGCGCGGAATCAAAGACAAGTACGAGCTCCACAATGGAGTGCGTATCACCGACAATGCCATTGTCTCGGCAGTCAAGCTCTCCTCCCGATATATCACCGATCGATTTCTTCCGGATAAAGCCGTTGACCTCATCGATGAATCCGCCGCGGCGCTTCGTATGCAAATCGATTCCCTCCCGGAAGAACTCGATAAGCTCAAGCGCGAACTGGTTAAAAATGAAATTGAAAAACGCGCGCTTTCAAAAGAAGAAGATAAAGCATCAAAGGAACGCCTCAAGGAATTGGAACGCCATATGGCGGAAGTTCGAGAACAATCAGAGGGGCTTGAGCTTTCATGGAAAGCGGAAAAGGAAGTGATTACGGAAATCCAAACAGCGAAAAAACAGCTTGAAGAGTTGCGATCGGAAGCGGAGATCGCGGAAAGAAAAGGCGATCTCGAACAAGCATCGGAAATTCGATACGGGAAAGTACCGGAGCTTGAAAAAAGCCTCAAAGAAAACGAAGAGAAACTCAAAAAGCTTCAGGGCAAACGCGGACTCCTGAAAGACGCCGTCACCGAAGAAGATATTGCCTCAGTCGTCGCTCGATGGACCGGAATTCCCGTCGCGCGCATGCTTGAATCGGAAGCGGAAAAACTTTCCAAGCTTGAAGATGAGCTTCATAAACGCGTTATCGGACAAAATGAAGCGGTAAAAGCCGTATCAAATGCGCTCCGCCGTTCACGCGCCGGAATTAGCGAAGAAGATAAGCCGATCGGTTCTTTTCTCTTCCT
>CBDULO010000064.1:0-5234 GCA_965368095.1 uncultured bacterium
AATATAGCCTGTATGAAACATTATTTTTTACGAGGCTTCGCCATTCTTTTCACACTATTCGGCGCCGCCCTTCTCACCTCGCCGGCATTCGCCGCTCCGCCTTTTAGCGTGGCAATACCCACGCCAAATACGGCATTCATTAACGCGTCCGTAGAAATATCCGCGAATTTCACCAATGATACCGAAGACGTGGATCATTGCGATCTTTCCGTTGATGGAGCCGACCAGGGCGCAATGTTCCTGGATGGTGACGGATCAAGCGGCGTCGCGAATCGTGATTTTGCTTTCACGAGCACCGGCAGCAAAACGATTCGCGTCACATGTTATAACTCAGACGAAAGCACCGCTGTCTGGGGAGAAGGCGTACTTGTCGTTTTCGGCGACTCAGCCGATCCATTTATCAGTGCCTTCAGCCTCACCCCTAGCTCGCCCGTCTCTCTCACACCGACAAATATTCTCGCAAGTTATGACGATACGGATTTTGGCTCCGGTCTTCAATCTTGTCACTTGATTGTAAATAGCGCTGTGGTAGCCGTGATGCCGCTTTCCGGAGGCGTCGGTTCAACCGCCGGTACGACGGACGAAGATTATACATTTCCTTCGGGCGGATCTTATACAGTAGAAATTCAGTGTTCGGATCGTTCCGGCAATGTCGCGAATCGGACCGAAGTCATTTCAGTCACCTCCGCTCCCGACACCCAGGCTCCGGTTGTCGGAAATCTTTCCCAATCACCCTCCACAGTGAATATCGGCACCGTGGTCACATTCAGCACCCATGTCACGGATAATGTCTCCGTCGCCTCATGTGATTTATACAAAGAAGGCGCATTCCACAGCACCATGTCTTTTGTCGGCGGCAATTGGGAAGCAACCTGGACAGCTGCGGAAGGAACGCATTGGTTCTATGCAAGATGTGCAGACACATCCGGAAATACGGCATCCAGTCTTGATCATTACCTCACCGTCACCGCCGGAGGAGGCGGATCAAGCGACACAACTCCGCCCGTCGTTGGAAATGTCACGCCGACAACCGCCACGCAAAATACAGCGCGAACATTCAGCGCGACTTATTCAGACGGCGGAACCGTTTCCGCCTGCAGACTCTATGTGCAACAGCCGGGAGGAAGCTATAACAATTATTCCATGTCCGTTCCCGGCGGCTCATCGGGATCAGCAAGCTATGCCTATACCTTTCCCGGATCGGTTGCCCCCGGAAATTACAATGCATATGTTACATGTACGGATGACTCAGGAAATACCGGCACCGGCCCAACCGCTTCTATCGCTTTATCCGGCACTTCTCCGGGACCGGGTCCGGGAACAAGCCCCTACGCGCTTCGCCTCGTAAAATTGATCTGCCCCGCCGGTTCAATTGACGTGAATCATCCTTGCAAAGCGGTATATTATGTCGACTCAATCGGTAAGCGCCACGCCTTCCCGAATGAAAAAGTCTTTTTCACCTGGTATACGAATTTTGATTCTGTCGTAGAGGTAGACGCGGCAACCTTGAGCTCCATGACGCTTGGACCGAATGTAAACTATCGTCCCGGCGTCCGCATGGTGAAGTTTACAACGCTCAATAAAGTATATGCCGTCGGACGATACGGTCTTCTTCGCTGGGTCACCACGGAAGCCGTCGCCACGGCCATGTACGGAGCGGATTGGAATACGAAAATCGACGATATCGCCGATACATTCTTCGGCGACTATTCCTTTGGCGCGGAAATATCTACCGCCGCCGCATACAGCCCTTCAGGAGAGACCTCGGCCGTCAGCTCCATAGACGCGAACTTCCGCTAAACAAAAACTCCCCGGGAACGGGGAGTTTTTTTATTTCCTCTTTTTTCCTTTTGCCGTCTTATGCAATTCTTCAAGCGGTCTCAAATGCCCGATAAAACCAATCGCCATGGCAATAATCGCCAAATTCTTGATAATATACTGCCCTTCCAATGTCGGAATAAACCACCCCTGCCAAGCAATGCCGGGTAAAAGAACCAGCGGTCCAAAGGTCGCAATCAAGTGAATAATCAACAATGGAATGACAATACGATCAAGTCTTGGGACAAGAAAAAACACTCCAATCACCATTTCATATAAACCGAATAGCGCGATAAACATGAGCGGAGCCATGAATGGAATGGCGCGGTTGAGCAATTCCTCAACGAGCGCATTCGCGGGGCTATACCCCATGACCTTCAAAATGCCGAACCAAAAATAAATAACAAAAAAAGCGACTCGAATCGCAATATAACTTATTTTTCTCGCGCGCAATATCACTTCCTCGTCAAAATGTTCAAGTACGGAATTCATATGTGCGGATTATATCATACGCCTGGCTCATTTTCCGCCATGCCATTTCATTTTCATATACACGCCTCCTTCTTTCAATTCCTGAAGCATCTGCTCCAAGCGCTTCTTTTTTGTTTCTTCTCTTTTCGCATGCGCAATCCATCCAAGATAATCATTCCGCTGATATGGCGGACGTTCCGCAAACCTCTCCATCAAGCCATGCTGCTCTAACGCCGTTTTCACAAAAGCCGGCATTGGATTCTTTTTACGCAAAAGAGCTGTCATACTATTTTACCCTCGAATTGTCGGCTCATATTCCGGAAAATATTTTTGAATTTTCGGCAATTCAAATTTCTTCAAAATAGACTCTTTCGGTTCGCGTTCCAGTAAAAACTCAATTGACTTTTGAATCAGCTCTTCCGCCGAAATCATTCCGCCGGTAAGTTCTTGATAATACGGCTCATGCAATGTCACGAGATGCTTTGACTGCGAGCGTTCATCGCTAATTGTCACTTTAAACACCGCTTCCGGAAATGGCTTTTGTTCTTGAATTGAAATTTTATACTCCATATATTACTCCTCCATTTTAGATACCCCCTCTTCTTTATACGCCTCTCGAATCATCTCATTCAGCTCATTCCACATCGACTCCTTTACCTCTCCTTTTGAAATATTCCGCGTGAGCGGCGCTTTCATAAGACGCATATTTTGACGGCGATCCGGCCGCATAGTCGCGCATGTCGAAAGATTATCCATCACATCGGCAACCTTAATCGCGAGCGCGTCATAATCGCGCTTCATGACAATTCTTCCCAAAATACCGGTCAATCTTCGATCACTCCCAATGAGGGAATCATCATGCGTTACCAAGTCTACCAATTCAAGCGCCCGTTCGGTGACGCCGCGCGCCCGCAACTCATCCGAAGTCGTTTCACTATCCTCCAAAATATCATGCAGCAGTCCGGCCACGACCACATCCTCCGCGTATCCATGCCGCGCAAGCATATCGCTCACCCGGATCGAATGTTCCGCCGCCGGTTCATCCGACCCTTTCCTCGTTCCCGCTATACGCTCCCTCACCAAGGTTTTCAGTTCTTCAATATTCATGACGCTATCTTACGTTTTTTCCCGACTTTCGCAAGGAATCTATATAAAAGACGGTCTGACTGCCGATCATAAAGCGTCGGACAGCCTTTGCAGGCTATGTTGTTTTCTTGCCTAAAACTTTCACAACAAACGGCCTTTATCTGCCTTCTCCGCAATAGCACCATGAGATTCCACCACATTCTCCGCGGCTTTGACCGATCTCGAAAATCTGAAGGTAACCGCATCTTAATAATTCAATACAATAAATGCGTAATTTAGATACGTAGCGAAACTCACCCATGCGAGATATGGCAACATGAGATAGGCCGCATTCTTATTGTGTCGGTAAAAAAGAATGGTCGTCCAAAGAATAAGAAGGGCAAGAACAATAATGTCCGCCAAAGCGAGAAAAGGATCACGCAGACCAAAAAAGAAAACGGTCCAAAGGGTATTGAGCGCCAACTGTATGCCAAAGAGCGTTAAGGCGAGCTTCACCCCTTTTTTATCCGCGCCTTTTTTCCAAACAAGATGCAAAGCAATGGCCATCAAGAAGTAGAGCGTGATCCAGACCATCGGAAAAACAAAATTTGGCGGCGTCAGCGAAGATTTTTCAAGATTCGCATACCAAACCGGAATAGCATCTTGTCCAGCAAGAGAGCCGATAAGGCCCGCCGCCTGGCAAATCACGATCGAGATAATGAGTTTCGCAGAATCACTTATTTTCATGGATCTATTTTAACATGAAAGTATTTTCCCCCGTCATGCCCGCTCGCGAAAGCGAGAACGAGAGATTTTACTCTTTTTATGCTAATATTTAATCAGAATATTATTCACATATTTTATATGGCAAAAACAAAGTCATCCGCATATGGGCTTGAGGAACAAAAAATTGTTCCGGTGCGAAAATATAAGCGAAACGGCAAATGGATCAAAGGACATCGCCGCTCCACACCGAATCCCCCAAAGCCGCGGAAGAAAAGCGGAAAGAAGAAATAAAAAAACTCGGCGGAAAGCCGAGTCTTTTATTTCATGTGCTATTACCGGATAGAATTCACATCGATAAACGGAACCGCTTCCGACCCCATGACAGTTGGAAGCTTCCCATCCCATTTTTCCAAGGCGCGAAGCTGAAGAATTTGCGGACTGGACTGAAGAGCCGCCGATTCAACACGTAAAGCCTCAGCTTTACCTCTCGCTTCTTCAATTTTCTGATCCGCTTCAAATTTAATCTGCTCCAATTTATTCTTCGCCGCCAAAGCGCTCTGCTCGGCCGTAACCTTTAATTCAATCGCATCATCAAAGGCGCTGGAGAATTGAAAATTCACGATATTGAAGTCATCGATAAGAATGCCGCGCGGGGAAAGCTTATCGGTAAGATGCGCCTTGATATCATCGCGCACTTCTTCACGGCGCGTAATGAGTTCTTCGGCCGTATATTTCGCTGTCGAAGATTTTACGGATTCTTGAAGCGCCGGATCAATCAAACGAATGCGGTACTCCGGACCGACATCCTGATAAATATGCGCGACGCGTTCCGGATCAATATGATAATTCAGCGCGACGGTTGAATTGACCGTCTGCAAATCCTTTGAAGCGGCTGTCGCGATTACTTCTTCTTTTTGAATCTTCACATCCATCTTTACGATTCGATCCATAATCGGTACGCGAACATAGAGCCCTTCGCCCAGCACATGCTCGGTCACCGCTCCCCAGCGGAGGAGAACACCTCGCTCACCGGCTCCGACAATACCGAATGGCCATGAGATAATCACAATGATTACAGCCACAAATGCCACAATTCCCCCAAAAATCTTCGTAGTATTTTTCATATGCTTTTACCTTAGGGGAAAGAGGGTGGG
>CBDULO010000065.1:0-5211 GCA_965368095.1 uncultured bacterium
ATTGATCAGAAATCCTCTTCGCATAATCCGCGTTCCACGGTTGGCACGGTGACGGAAATTTATGATTATTTAAGAATTTTATTTGCAAGAGCCGGACGCGCACATTGTCCGGATTGTGGTAAACCGCTTTCCGAACAAACGCAGAAAGAAATCGCAGAAAAAATTCTGACCGCAAGCAAAAAAGAATATCTCACCATCATGGCGCCCATCGTGCGTAATTTGAAAGGAGAGCATAAAGTCGCGCTGAAGGGCGCGAAGAACGCCGGGATTAAAGAAGTGCGTTTTGACGGCACCTTTATCGACATTAATGAATTGCTTCAAACCAAGGTTGATAAAACAAAGGAGCATACGATTGAGGTCGTAGTAGCAAGGCTGGATAAGGGTACGCCCATGACGATTGAAAATCTTCTTGAATATGTGAAGCACGGGCTTGAACTTGGGAATGGTCTCTTGCTGGTTCTTGAAGAAGAAAGTGAACGGGAGTTATTACACTCACAGTCTTTGTTTTGCATTGATTGTGAAAAAGCTTTTCCAAAGCTCGAGCCGCGCATGTTTTCATTCAATTCGCCTCATGGAGCATGTCCCGCATGTACCGGTCTTGGCACCAAGCTTGTGCTTGAACCGGAACTTGTCATTCCGAATCCGCGATTGACCATCGCTCAGGGGGCCGTAAAGCCATGGACGCGAATCGCGGGGAATCAAAGTTCTCAAATGAAACTTTTGGAAGCTGTTGGAGAAAAACACAAGTTCAGCATTCATGATCCCGTGGAAAAAATTTCAAAGTCCGCGCTTGAAACGCTTTACAATGGCACGGGAGAAGAGACATATGAAATTGGCGCGAAAACACTCACATTCCCGGGAATTTTACAGATGCTTGAGGAAAAGCATCGCACGACAGATTCTGAATATGTGCAGAAAGAAATCGAGGCGTATATGCGCGTACTCACCTGTCCCGATTGTGAGGGGCGTCGATTGCGAAAAGAAGCGCTCGCCGTCACCATTCTTGAGAAAAAGATTTCGGATCTCGTCGACGTTCCGCTTGATGAGACGCGTGAGTTTTTTAAGCAGCTCGGAAAAGCGTCGCCAAAAGCAAAGAAAAGCAAGATCACAAAAGCGAAAAATGAGAGCAAGCCGGATGCATTTGGTTTTGCGGAGCATGAGCGAGCGGTCGTGGATCAAGTCTCAACCGAAATTATTCGACGTTTACAAAATTTATTGGATGTCGGGCTTGATTACCTTACGCTTGATCGAAGCGCGATGTCCCTTTCCGGTGGAGAGGCACAGCGGGTGAGACTCGCGGCTCAGCTTGCCGCCGAACTTTCCGGCGTCATATATATTTTGGACGAGCCGTCCATCGGTCTTCATTCGCGCGATAATGACAAGCTGATTAATACAGTGAAGCGTTTACGAGATCTTGGAAATACCGTGATCGTTGTGGAGCATGACGATGCTGTCATGAAAGCGGCTGATCGCATTATCGACGTGGGACCGGGCGCGGGTGAATATGGCGGAGAAATCATCGCCGAAGGCACGCTCGCTGAAATCAAGAAGGATAAAGCATCCGTCACCGGGCAATATTTGTCCGGAAAAAAGAAGCTGGACGCGCCGAAAAAGCATCGAAAAGGGAATGGAAAAAAGATTACGGTGAAAGGAGCAAGCGCATATCATCTAAAAGATATTGATGTCAGCATTCCTCTTGGGGAGCTTGTTTGCGTCACGGGCGTGAGCGGCTCAGGAAAGTCTACGCTTGTACTCGACATTCTCGCACGGGCGCTCTCATCGCATTTTTACAATGCGAAAGACCCGGTTGGCGCGCATAAAAAAATCGAAGGGATTCAGCATCTTGATAAAATCGTCTCGGTGGATCAAAGCCCGATCGGACGAACGCCTCGCTCGAATCCGGCAACCTATACCGGTGTCTTCACGGCGATTCGCGATTTATTCGCGGGAATCCCGGAAGCCAAGATGCGCGGGTTCGATGCCGGAAAATTCTCCTTCAATGTAAAGGGTGGCGGACGTTGTGATGCTTGCGGCGGGGAGGGATATATTCAAATTAGCATGCAATTCATGCCGGATGTCTATGTTGAGTGTCATGAGTGCAATGGTACGCGCTATACATCCGATGCGCTCGAAATTCACTGGCGAGGAAAACATATCGCCGATGTCCTTGATATGACCGTCGAAGAGGCTCGCCGCTTCTTTGTCGATCAGCCGGCCATTTATGACAAGCTCTCCGTTCTTCATGAAGTTGGATTGGGCTATGTGCGCCTGGGTCAGCCGGCAACAACGCTTTCCGGCGGTGAGGCGCAGCGCGTGAAGCTCGCCACCGAGCTCTCAAGGCGCGCGACGGGAAGAACGCTCTATATTCTCGATGAGCCTACTACGGGCTTACATTTCGACGACATTCAGCGCCTTATGTCGGTGCTAAACGCCCTTGTCGACAAGGGAAATACCGTGATCGTGATTGAGCATAATCTCGATGTAGTGAAATTGGCCGATTGGGTCATAGATATGGGGCCGGAAGGAGGGTTGCGCGGCGGCGAAGTGGTAGCAGAGGGGACGCCTGAGGCGGTCGCAAAGTCCAAAAAGAGCCATACGGCAAAGTATTTGAAAGAAGTGCTCTAAATCTTGACGTATCTCGATTTTTCCTCTAATCTACGGCCATTCAAGAGTTTGTCGCTCAGACCCACTTCAGGTCAAGCTTCCAAGCTCCTAACCCCAAATTATATGAATCAAGAACTGAAATTGCCTGCCGATATTACCCCGGAACAAGTGCGCACCGGGATGACTATTCGCGTGCATCAGAAAATCAAAGACGTGAACGCGCAAGGAAAAGAACGTGAACGTATTCAGGTATTTGAAGGACTCGTCCTCAAGGTTGGCGGAAAGGGCGTTGGGAAAACCATGACTGTCCGAAAAGTATCGGATGGTGTTGGCGTCGAAAAGATTTTTCCACTCAGCCTTCCATCAATCGAAAAGATTGAATGCGTGAAGCAAGCAAAGGTCAGACGAAAATATATCAGCTTTATCCGCGAGAGCAAGAAAAAGCGTTTCAAGGAAGCTCGCGAGATCAAGGTTCGCGGAAATATCGCGGATGCGAAAGAGGCAAAGAAGGAAGAAAAGAAGCCTGAATCTGAAAAAGAGCCGGTGACAGAAACAAAGGAATAAAAAAAAAGCCCCGCGAAGGGGCTTTTTGATTTGTCGCAATATATCTATATGTCTATGGATTCCCAAATCCTTTGTCCGCATTTACTGTGCGCGTCGCGTCTCGAATAATCTGCAGGGAAAGATCGAGCGGGTGCTCCACCGGGGCGCCGAAGGTATAGTTTACATAAAAGGCTTCAGATACATCATCGACAAATGTATTCCACGCGGATCCAAACCAAGCGCGCGCGACATCCTCGGACTTGATCCAACGAAGTACCCCTCCTCGCGTCACGATATATGTCTTCGTATCCGTTTGGAATTTCAACATGCGTGTTCCGGGACGATAGGTGATATTTCCTCCAATCGGAATAAGCGACATTTGATCGATAGGAAGGATCTGGATATTTGAAAAATCCGTATACCAGGTGAAATACGTTTTTTCATTTGGAAACACATAGCGCCGTCCATCTTCAGCATAATAATAGACGGCTGTATCGCTTAGCGTTTCCGTATTTCCATCATCCGGGATTTTGATTAAATCTCCAACGGCGAGAGGAAAGCTCAATCCATTTTCAAAAGTGATGTCCACCCATTTTTCCAAAGGAAGTCCTTCAGCTTGAGCGGTGAATGTGGCGACCCCATCTCGAAGCGAACGAATATTGAATCTCGCGCGACCCAGGCTGTCCGTGACCACGGTATTGCCGGGACTTACTTCATCCAAATTTCCACGGCTCGAGAAAAGCTCTACCTCCACGCCGGGCTTTGCCGCGAGAAAGGTATCTCGCACAAGCACAGTGATCTGCACGTCATCAATGCCGTCCGCCGTCACGCTGTCTTTTGTGGCTCCCATGGATGAATTGCTTGGGCTGATGGACGCCGCGAAAGCATTTGGGGTAGCGCGCCTAATGTGAAGGTGAGCACCAGGGCGACGATGGCTGAAATATGAAAAAGTCGATGCTTCATACGTGAGATTGGATAATACGTTTTGTTTTTTGAATAGCTTCTTTCAATTTACCATGCGCGTTTAGGACGACATAATCCGCCTTTTCTTTATACAGACGCTCCTTTTCCATTTCGGCGGCGCGACGTTTGATTTCATCCTCATGCGCCCCGCGTTCCCGGATACGCTCCTCCATTTCCGTTGAATCGGCATCGATAAAAATCGTAATCGCATCCGGAATTTCCCGCTTGAGCGTCTCAACACCCTGCACATCTACGACCATAATTTTATCGGTATTATTCGCTTTCATGCGCGCATATTCGTTTTTGTGGGAGCCATAAAAATTGCCATAGACTTCCGCCCATTCAAAAAACTTATCGGCATCGCGATCTTTCATAAAATCTTCACGTGAAATAAACCAATAATCTTGTCCGTCTATTTCATCGGGACGCCTCTCTCGCGTCGTCGTCGTCACAAAACGCTCGAGAGAAAGATCGGGGTCTTGCAAAAGCGCTTTTAAAATACTGGACTTTCCGGCGCCGCTTGCTCCGGTAAGGAGAAATAGTTTCGGCATATTATGAGAGTTCGTTTTTTAATGTTTCGAAACTTGGATCGGGAGCGAGAACATAAGATCGTTCTTCATCCGTGACGGGATCCGTAAATTCAAGCCCGACGCTTTGAAGCATCAGTCTTGGGGCTTCAATATTTCTTGTCGCATGCTTCGCTTCATATAACGGGTCGCCGATAATCGGACTTCCAAGCGCAAAGAAATGCGCGCGAATCTGATGCGTTCGTCCAGAAATAATCTGCGCCTCCGCAAGTGTCGCTCCGCGAAATCGTTCAATGACATGATAATGGGTCCAAGCGGCGCGCCCGGCATCTTCCTGCTCCGGACGGGCGGCCATGCGCGCGCTTGTGCTTGATCGCGCGATCCGAAAACGGATATCGCCTTCTTGCTGAGGAAGTTCGCCATATACAAAGGCAAGATAGGTTTTTTTAATTTTTCTCTCTTTAAATAAATGCTTGAAATAATCGTAGGCTTGTTGCGTTTTCGCGACAAGCATCAATCCGCTGACATCTTTATCCAGCCGATGCACAATCGCAGGCCGCATAGGGTCTTCGCC
>CBDULO010000066.1:0-5086 GCA_965368095.1 uncultured bacterium
GTGCAATCTGCGTCCACTTCGCAAATCGATTCAATATTCGAACAATATCTAATTTCCGAGCGAAGCGGCGGGACCCAGCGGTCTGCCGCCGGTCCTTCAAGCTCGGTCGCGAGCTCATAGCGTCCGCCGCCGTCAACCGCGCGATATTGGTAGACGCGAGAAACGCTTTCTGGAATGGCCGGATCCAGCAATGGGCAATGATAGAGCGTCGTTGATTCATTCCAACATGTTTGCGGATCAACGCCACCGTCGGTTGGTTCACATGTTTCCCCGTTTGAACATTCGCTATCGTCAATACAAACCGTGGCGGAACCGCTGCATCTTCCACAGGTGAGGAATCTATTTACCGGATCCGTCGGCATACTTGCCCCGACTTCAGCCTGGAAAGAAGCCTGCCAGCTTGGCCAGCGGCTTGTTGAAAGCGTTTGCACAAAACTTCCACTGCTGAGCAGCGGATATGATCCGGCGCGCTCATTCGCGTTTTCAAGATTTTCCGTCATCACCTGGAAGTGCGCGATGCGTTCAATGTCACGCTGTAATTTACTCTTGAAACTTGCACAGCGCGTCGTGACATCTTGTTGGAGACATTCCCAATCGGCCGTACATTCAACCAGTTCGCCTGAAGCCGTCTCATATGGCTCGTCCGTCGCGGCGACAATACAGACATTCATTGCATTATTTTCGATATTCACATTCAAGGTGAAATTCTCCACCAGCTGGTCAAAAATATCTTGCGTCTCCGGCTTTGCGTCCGGATTTCTGGAGAGGATATAAATATTCGAGTAGACCGGACCTGTCGTTGAGGCATCCGTATTTGCTCCCGAGACATAGACTGTCGCTCCATCGCGCAAAGCCTCATATCCATCAACTGTCGTGGATTCCGGAGATCCCGTAAATCCGCGTGCCGTATACCAGTTTCTCGCGGAAAGGTGGAGAGGATTTTCAATAATACGAATACCGATTCCGTCCGCCGCGAGACTCGGCTCATCAAAGGTTAATAAGTATTGGCGAAGAATACCCAGGCCCCGGTCGAGACTTGAAAGAGGGACTGACGTGAGATTCGCATGAGGCAAATCATCTATGACTTCGTCCTGCTCTCCGGCGTCCTTACAGTAGAGCATGGAGAAATTGAACCAAGGCCCCGCTGAGAATGGCGATGCGAAATGCGCCAATGACGTGGAACCGTCGCTGTCTGAAAATGGAGCAAATTCGCGCGCCGGCCATGGCTGTTCACAGAGCAATACTGTTGAAAGCAAGCTTGAACGAATGACTCGATCCACGGTGCTTGGCGTATGAATTTCGTCATTGGTAATACGCAATCCCGCGTAAATATATGACGTGCCGTTTAATGCTTCCGATGTGACATCCGCCTGACTTTCTTCCGGCGTTTCCGCTCCCGGCGCGACGGTGAGAATGTCGGTATCGGAGCTAATCCATGGCTGCCAGCTCCAGTCATATTCAGCCACCGGAGAGATCGGCATGGAATATCCGGGATCAAGCGTAATGACGTCAGCAACATAGACATGCGTTTCAGCAGCTTCGGTAAAGAGACTTGGATTTTCTTCAAATGTATCTCTTACTCGAACGGATGAAACGGAACAGACATCCACGCCGGTTGTAAATACCCAGGTGAAGTTTCCGTGATCCGCATCGGCGGCGTCGGCCTCTACCACGACTCCGCGCGCGCTTTGAATGCCTCGCTTTTCCGCATTGGTTAAGTCATTGTCGCCACGGAAGACAACCTTGTAACGGGTATTCGCCGCCAGGGCGCGATCGAGTTGGAAGCTTGCTCGCGTTCCGTCTCCTTCCGGAGCGATAATGACGCGTCCGGAAACTTCTCCCGCGCACCATACTTGCGCATCTGCCGGAGTGAAGCCGAAGAATGATTTCACCTTCGTCCACGTTTTTGAAATCCATTGAATGAATCCATTTTTCTGCGCAAGCTCGTCAGTTAGCAAGGTCGTTCCATCCGGGCAAACTGCTCCCGATTCTTCCGTCGCGACAAGAAAATTCGTCTGCAAAGACGCGCGGTCCATTTCCACATTAAAGACGCCTGAAATCATGGCATTTCGACAGATATCGGTGGACGCATGCGGCGGGAATACTCCCGTCAGCACCGGGCGGAGTGAACAACACCCATTATTCGCGAGACCCGTTCCGGGACGCGTGCAGGATGCTTCTTCCGTGAATCCGCACTGCAAACCGTGAATTCCTTCGCCGGTTCGGGATTCATATTCGGCCGAGAGCGTGGACTGCATGCGTCCATCCGCTCCGGGATCTGTATTCCCAACAATTTCTGAAAGCTGTACGGGATCAATGAGACCGTCCGGGGCCGCCGCTTCGCACTGTTCTCCGACGCCTAGTACCCCGTCTCCGCAGAAACTTGGATTGAGATATCCCGGGCTTGAGCCTTCCACCAAACATCGCGCGCTACATCCGTCGCCCTCAAATGTATTTCCATCGTCACAATCCTCTCCCGGATCAGCGACGGCATTCCCACAACAGGCGGGATCTCCAGGCGCACCACAAGCATCCGTCCCGATATTGAGACAGGTCACAGGGTCGCAACCCGGTGTTCCGTCACAAGACTCTCCGGATTCGACAATGCCATTTCCGCAAAGCGCGACGACCGCTCTTGCACCTTCGTGCAGACAAGACCGGCTACAGCCATCTCCGTTTTGATTATTTCCATCGTCACAAGACTCTCCGGCGCCGATACTTCCATTTCCACAAACCGATCCTCCGGCGCGCGAGCCCATGAGCTGACAGGTCTCGGAACAGCCTGCGACCCCAAGACAAATTCCCGTTCCACCGCCGCAATCAACATCCGTTGAACAAGCAATTCCCGGTGTTGGACCACCGCTACAGAATCTGGCGCTATCACATTGCTCCCCCGCTTCAACAATGCCGTTTCCGCATGTTCCTCCCGTCACGGGATTCCAGAGACAAGAGCTGCTACAGCGTCCGGCAGGGCCAACCGCCCCTCCGTCATCGCATTCTTCCGCGCCCTTTGAACCGGCAGGCATCATGGTGCAAGCCGCTCCATGGATGGTTCGACAGCCGGCATCGCCAACCCCGCAAGGAGCATCGCCCGCGGCATTTCGGCAGTATTCGCCATTGCTTGTTTCAACAATGGAATTCCCGCAATTCGCCACCTGCCCATTAATCCCATCGGAACCCGCATTGGTACACATATAGGAGCAGCCATTTGGAAGCCGGTAAGTTGTGTCGATTACTCCATCGCCGCCCTCTCGGATAAACTTGGCGACATCCGTATCGCTTTGGTTCCAGGTAAAACTGGTATCGACAATCAATGGCTGGCCATCAGCATTACAGGCATCCGGCGCGCCGACAGGAGTCGCGGAGAATGTCTGCCTATCGCCAATGGTTGTTTCGTATTTTCTGAGCGGAGCAATATCAATATGATCGACGCTACATCGCGGATTGTCTCCTCCACGAACACGGAATATCCATGAGAACCCAAGCGGATCATTCGTGTCTACAAGCGGAAGCTGGGTTGATGACAAGAAACCGTCAATCCCTCCGCGCAAAATCACTTTATAAAATCTTCCCGGTTCAAGCAGCGTAATCGGAATACCTCCAAGTCCCGGGCGCGTCGGTTCAATCAATAGATAATTCAATGGCGTATCTGGCCCGCTTCCGGGCGTTCTGAGCAATTCAATGCGCGCATCAGATAAATCCAAAGGTGAAAGCGGGCTGAATGTCAGACAATTTTCATTGGCACAGCGGTAAATGAGGATATTTTCCGGGAGCACGGATGCCGGATCCATATTGACATTGAACTTCGCCCAAATGGCCGCGTTTACACAAGCTTCATCACAATTCGGCCCATAATCTTCAACTTTCGGCGGAACGAAGCGAATGAAAAGATCAGCACCTCCCTCAACACTGCCGCCGGCCTGCAATACCGTGGCGTCAATCGGTACAGGAATATCCCCTGTCTCGGCAATCGCCTCACCCTCCTGAAGATCAAGCACATTCCCCAGCGGCCCAATAGTATTTGTGATGCTTGCGCGTCCGTCGCCGTCCGTATCCCATGACCAGTCCATGGTTGAGCCGTCTAAGCTGATACAAATATCGCCTTCCGCTCTCGGGAATGATTGGTATGGAATGGTTTCCCCGATCTCACCCGCGGTATACGGATCCGGAAGCACATTTACCGAGCCGACACGACATACATCTCCCGCATTTCGCGTTGTAAAACGGAAACAATAGCTATTTCCACTTCCGCATTCCGCGCGTTCAAGCATCGGAATACCTGTGTCGGATGAAATACCCGTTCTCAAAATAATTTCATAGGTGGTATTCGGCGCCCACTCATTTCCCGGAAGATCCGGTCGGTACAAAATATAGTCGGCGTCGCCGGATGTATTAATCCGCGGATAGCCGGCTCGAGGACTCACGGCTTCGGATGTATCACAAGGATCGCCCGCGATGGCGGTACAGCGGCGCACAAGCATGGTCGGATCGGATCCCGCGGTCACCACGGTTGTCGGATCAAGATGCGTATTAAATCGAATGACGACATCGGCATTCACGCATGCCTGACTTCCACCCGTTCTCGCATCCCATGGACTTGGGGATGCCGGCGCGAGCGCATTGCACTCCTCAATGACCATTGGATTTATCGGAATAATGCCCGTCGAAGTTCTCCACGCATAGCGCGCGGTCAATGAAACAGCCGGACATGTTCCCCCGATGCTGCATGCTCCCGAGCGGCAGCATGTTTCTCCGGCGGCAGAACAGATCGTCGCATCTTCATTACAATTTCTTACGGCAAATTCAACCGGATTCGAAAGCACTGTGTCTACTTCAAGCGTCACCGAGCCTGTTTCCGCACCGCGCGGCACATTGGTTGTGATCTGATTCGATGTATAGTCTCGCGCGTCCACAAAGGCCTCAATCCGCGCGTCTCCCGTCCCTTTGAAGGTGACGCGGCCGCTTGTTCCAAAACGCTCTCCAATAATCTGGACTTCCGTATCAACCGGTCCCGCTTGCGGACGAATGGCGCAAATTCCCGGACGCGGCGTTTCGGTATTGACAGTGAAATTCACTGAGTCGCTTT